>CAZUTN010000069.1:0-5769 GCA_964623365.1 uncultured Candidatus Bathyarchaeia archaeon | reverse complement strand
GTCTCCGATAACACCCCCTTTCTTTGCCACATACGTGCAATCCGCTTCCAGAGAACCATGATGTACCTAGGGGCTGGCTTGGCGGGGCCGGTGGGATTCGAACCTACTCGACTGAATTCGTGGGATTCGGGAAACCTACGGAACTCGGATGCCAGACAGAATTTGTCTAGGTCTGACATCGTTCGCATGCAGGACAGAACAAGTCTTCTACAGGCTTTCTCGTCCCGCAGAAGCGACAAACCGGAATCAGAGACCTAAGCAAGTCAAGTCTTGTCTCGATCTTCCGTCTGGCTCTCAGGAACTCTTCGCTCTCGGAGAACTCCTTGAGGTGTCTGAAACGGTTCACATACGACGGATGCGTACGCAAGAGTTCAGAAGCAGATTCCAGCATGCCGATCTTCTCCCTCTCGATATCAAACTCGCCAGATAGGAGAATATCGCGGGATGACCATAGAGCGAGCTTGGTCATGAGAGACTTCATGACATCCATGTCATTCACGACAAGGAGGCTTCCCCGATCGGCTGTAACCTCAGATTCTCTGTGCCAAGAAAGAAGCGCCAAACGAACAGGAACCGAAACAATACTCAAGCCGAAGAATGAAGCCGAAACACCGATGCCACCACCGAGAACCTCTGCAACTGTGTGATAGAGCATGTGCCCGCTCTTTACATGCCCCAACTCATGCCCAAAGAGCGCAGACAGTTCATGCTCCGTCAACAGGTGAAGAATGCTAGAGCTCACGACTACAGACGCATGCTCTTCGGTGCCAAAGGTGAAGGCATTCGGCTGAGCGCTCTCGATGATCAATACTTCCGGCAACGTGTCAAGAGACAGAACATTTGCACAGTGTCTCACAAGGGTGTCCACTTTGGATGAGGGAGTGACCCTGTGCGCTTCACGAGAGAGCCTAGATGACAGATCTTTCTCCAAGTTTGAAAGTGCCAAATTCTTCACGAGATAGGGAAGCACTCCAGTAGCCTTGATCATCTGGATGGCGCTTCGGTCTGGTTCGTAGGCATAGTCGTCAGGAGCGAGATCGAATCTGCTGATCGGTGCAAGTCTGTGCCTGCAGTTCGAACAGAATCGCGACTCCTCAGGAGTCTCAAGATCGCATCTTTGACAACGCAGGTTCAGGACAGATCACAATCCAATCGGAGGATAATATCCGTCTCTCGACGCCTGCGGGATAGTCTCATGCCAATCACGCGTCATGTCTGATTCACAACATGACGTGTGGTCTCTTATGTGTGGCGTAAGTGGTGCGGTCGCTCGGCCCAAACTGTTGGCGATCACTCATTCAAACTCACGAATTGGCAGAACACCGACGAGGAGGTTTCAGGGAGCCACAAGCCATGCGAAGACTGGTCCGTCCTGACCACGACAGGAACCACGAAACGGCAACGGCGCGAACGTCGCCAACCTGCGCGATCTTGCCAACTACCGTGAGACCACGCATGCCTGCCCTGATTTCGGACATGTTGACCAATAAGTGATCACACATTCGCTTGCCATGAAGACGGAGAACGCAGAGGAAACGGTGCGTTGAACGCCCGCTAATGGCAGTTCCTCGTTGTGCTTCAATCATGGCTCTTGAGAGATTCGGAAACCATTGAGGTAGCGTGGTCGTGGCAAGAGGCAAGTCTTTAAGGAAACTTGAAGGCTTCTAGGTCACGGAATAGTGGGCCTGTAGCTCAGCATGGTGGAGCACACGGCTGATAGGCGATCGAAACGCGCTTTGCCACCGTGACGGGCCAAAGGATGAACTCCTTTCCCGCGGCATGGGTCGCCGGTCCGAATCCGGCCAGGCCCACCATTTCTCCCAACAGAATGGCCTCCACGAGAGGCCTAGTCTCTATTCCAGCATCGGCATCTTGACTCCATGTTCGCGTGCGACTCTCTTGGCCTGTTCATAGCCGGCGTCGGCATGACGAACGACGCCAATCGCTGGGTCGACGGTCAGAACGTTCACAATCTTCCTTTCCGCCAATTCTGTGCCGTCCGCCACTAGGCACATACCGGCGTGAATGCTGTAGCCGATTCCTACGCCCCCTCCGTGATGAACCGAGACCCATGTGGCGCCCGACACCGCATTCAAGAGGGCATTCAAGATCGGCCAATCTGCGATCGCGTCGCTTCCATCTATCATGCCTTCGGTCTCGCGTCTCGGTGATGCAACGCTTCCAGTATCCAAATGGTCACGGCCGATCCATATCGGGCCGTGAAGCCTGCCGTCGCGAACCATGTCATTCATGATCTTTCCGAACTTCGCTCTTTCTCCGAGGCCAAGCCAGCAGACACGTGCCGGCAGCCCTTGGAACTGCACTTGTTCCCGAGCCTTTGCTATCCATCGGCAGAGTTCACGGTTGTACGAGAATTCCTCCAAGACGACCCGATCCAGCGTGTGGATATCTTCCGGATCGCCAAGCAGCGATGTCCACCTAAACGGGCCTCTGCCCTCGCAGAACATTGGTCGAATATACATCTGAACGAAACCCGGAAAAGCAAAGGCCTCACCGAATCCGTGATCAAGTGCCTGCTGGCGAATGTTATTCCCATATTCGAAGACCGTCGCTCCTCGGCGCATCATTTGGACCATAGCTTTGACTTGTTCGCGAATGCTGACTCCGGCGCGGCGCAAGTATTCCGAAGCGTCCTTTTTCCTCAGTTCATCAGCCTCTTCTTTCGACAGTCCAGCCGGATAGTACCCGTTGAGAGGATCATGCGCCGACGTTTGGTCGGTCACAATATCTGGAGTGATATTTCGCTTCACAAGTTCGGGATGAACCTCGGCCGCGTTCCCGAGCAGGCCTATGCTTAGCGGTCGCCCATCCTTCTTCGCTTCAGTTGCGAGCTTGACTGCTTGGTCGAGGTCTTCAGTCCACGTCTCCAAGAACTTGTGGCGCAGTCTCCGATCTATTGCTGCCTTGTCGATCTCGACGATGAGCGCAACGCCTTCGTTCATCGCAACTGCGAGGGGTTGCGCCCCGCCCATCTCGCCAAGACCCGCGCTCAGGACAAGTCTGCCTCTAAGAGATCCGCCAAACTGTTGTTTGGCCGCGGCCGCGAGCGTCTCATAGGTTCCTTGGAGGATTCCTTGGGTTCCTATGTAAGCCCAAGATCCGGCCGTCATCTGCCCAAACATGATCAAGCCCTTCTGTTCCAGCTCGTAGAAGTGCTCCCACGTCGCCCACTTTGGAACGAGCATACTGTTCACTATGAGAGCGCGTGGAGCCATCTCGTGTGTCCTGAAGACTGCAACCGGCTTGCCGCTTTGAATCAGCATCGTCTCGTCCACGTCGAGATTCACAATCGTCTCGACAATCTTGTCGAACGATGGCCAGTCTCGTGCTGCGCGTCCGGTTCCACCGTAGACAATCAGACTCTCAGGATCTTTCGCGACTTCGGGATCGAGCACGTTGTGAAGCATCCTGTAGATGCCCTCGATCTGCCAGTTCTTGCAGTGAAGTTGAGGACCGGTGACTGCTCGGACAGCTTTTCCGAGTTTGAGCAAATGTTTCACTCAAGGATGTGATCGCTGTGAGCAGAGATTAATCTATTCCCGTCTATTCAGGACATCTGTTTGCTGGTGAAGGCGTCCCACTAGGGTGGGATGCAGCCTACGTGACCAGACGTTGGTCTTCCACGACAACTCTTCCGTCTTTGATGACCGTCTTGACGAGGTTGACGCCGAACTTGTATCCAAGGAATCGATGGTTTGGAGCATTCAATATCAGGATGTCGGCCTTCTTTCCGGGTTCCAAACTCCCAATTCTATTCGCCTCGCCGATTGCGTGCGCAGCATTGATGGTCGCAGCAACTATAGCCTCTGCAGGAGTCATCCGCATGCAGTAGCACGCCAGAGCGATCGACATCTGTTGGCTTTCAAGCATGCAACTGGGACTGAGATCGGTTCCAAGAGCTACCGGTACACCCTGTTCGATCATCCCGCGAGCATTTGCATACTTGCCCAGCATCAGGGTCAAAGGGGCGGCCGGCAGAAGAACCCCAACGATTCCCCTGCTGGCCATTTCTCTCATTCCCTCGTCAGACGTGTGGAGGAGGTGATCCGCAGAGATCGCGTTTATCTTGGCTGCAAGCAGCGCGCCACCTGTGTCGGCGAACTCGTCGGCATGGATCTTGGCCCCCAGCCTCATCTGCTGAGCAGCTTCGAGGATTCTTCGGGTCTGCTCGACAGTGAAGACGCCGCGTTCGCAGAATACGTCGCAGAATCGAGCCAGTTTTCTCTCGACAACATTCGGGATCATGTCTTCGATGACGAGTTTGACGTACTCGTCGGTTTTTCCTTGGTACTCTTGAGGAATGGCGTGGGCGCCCAAGAACGTTGGAATGACATGGAAGGGGCCGCTCTTGTCAAGAGATCCTGCGACTTGTAGGCATTTGATTTCCTCTGCCGTGCTTAGGCCGTATCCGCTCTTGACCTCTATCGTTGTGGTCCCGTGCAGAAGTAGTGATTGTGCCCTCTGTTGACAGGTTTCAAACAGCCGATGCTTTCCTGTCTTTCTAGTTTCCGTAACCGTGTTGAGGATTCCGCCGCCGGCTGCAAGTATCTCCATGTACGACTTCCCGGCGAGTTTCATCTCGAACTCTCTGTCTCTAGAGCCAGCGAAGACGAGATGCGTGTGAGGATCAATGAGCCCGGGTAGCACGGTGTGCCCCGTAGCGTCAATGACGCGCTTGGACCGATACTCCGAATCGATCTCACTTGATCTGCCGATCTCGACTACTTCTCCTCTCTGAACCGCGACAGCGCCATCCGGAATTACCGCAACATCGCTCTGTTGGAGGCCCGAAGCGGGACGAGCGTTCTTCCCGGCGGGTGTCACAAGTTCGGCGGCATGAGTCACGATAAGGTCGACTTCTCGCCGTCCCAAGGTCTCTCATGAAGTATGGATGGCTCGTAGGATTTGAGAGCATCCAGCGCACAGTCTTGTGTGTTCGGAATTGGAGAATTCGTCTTGCTCATGAGGATCGAATCGGCATTTGCTGAGCTTCGAATAGGCTGCGGCGAAGTGAACGTTGAGCCGCACGGTGCACGCAAGTTTAGCACCTACGTTGAAAGGAGCTCGCTGAAAATTGCCGTGGAAATGTTTATCAGTGACGAGGGAGACTCGTGAAGTTAGCCGACGTGTTTGGCTTCCCGCAGTCTCCGGCGGCGGCGTCAACCGGACCATGAGGGCGTTTCGCCCTCGGATGAAGTGTTGACCTCCGATTGCGGGAAAATTCGTGAAGGCCCGAACAAACACCGAGCTCTATTTGAGCTTGTTGGAACGATCGGGTCCAAAGTTGGCTTGCAGTCACCTGTCAATTTCCAGTCCGTTTCACATTTCTTGTGTGACGATGCTTCCGAATCGTCCTAACTCCGCTTGATCCTGGCGGACCCAACTGCTATCGGGGTGAGACTAAGCCATGCGAGTTGTGCGCTTCCAGGCTACGTTGGGAGCGCAGCACACGGCTCAATATCATGTGGCTAACTTGCCCTTGGGACGGAGACACCCTCGGGAAACTGAGGTCAATTTCCGATAGATGGGGAGGCCTGGAATGGTTCCCCTTCCAAACGGAACTGAGAACATGCCTTTGAGTTTCGCCCAAGGATAGGGCCGCGCCCGATCAGGTCGCTGGTGAGGTAACGGCTCACCAGGCCTATAACCGGTACGGGCCGTGAGAGCGGGAGCCCGGAGATGGGCACTGAGACAAGGGCCCAGGCCCTACGGGGCGCAGCAGGCGCGAAAACTCCGCAATGCGCGAAA
>CAZUTN010000068.1:4279-5842 GCA_964623365.1 uncultured Candidatus Bathyarchaeia archaeon | reverse complement strand
AGCTTCACCGTTGCCTCGGGTGCTCCCTATGGCAGCTATGTTGTGGTAGTCCAGACGAACGCGGGTTCAGGTGATTCAGCTACGGCCATATTCACCGTTACTATCACAACGGCAACCACTGCGACGACCGCGACGTACACGAGCTACACGACGGCGACCACGACGCCCACGCACACAACGACATCCATCGCAACGTCGGTTACGACCTCGCCATTTACGACAACCGTCGTATCAACGCCGACGACGACTAGGACTAGGCCGTGCGTGATTGCGACCGCCACCTTTGGCTCCGAGGTCTCGTGGGCTGTGCAGTTCCTGCGGAACTTCAGGGACAGTCTGGTGCTTACAACACGCGCTGGCTCGGCGTTCATGGAGGTCTTCAACGCTTGGTACTATTCGTTCAGCCCGTCGGTGGCCGGTTTGATCGCGGGCAACGACCCGGTCCGCGCTCCGGTGAGGGTGCTGCTCTACCCGCTCTTAGGCGTGCTTGGCGTCAGCGCTTTCACTTACTCGCTGTTCAGCGGGGCGCCGGAGTTCGCTGTCGTGTTGGCTGGGCTTGTCGCGAGTTCGCTGATGGGCCTCGTCTACCTGACCCTGCCCGCTCTCGTCGGGATGAGGGGGCTGGTGAAGAGGAGAAGGATCCAAGTCGCCAGCGTCGCGAAGTTGTCGCTGACGCTGCTCGCGGTCGCCCTCGCGGTGCTTGCGGTAGGTGAACTGGCGGGTTCGTTCCTGCTGCTTGCTGTCAGCAGCTCAGCTGTGGTCCTGATCTGCGTCGTCTCGGTGCCTGCGATTGCTGCCCTCGCAATGCTCCGACCGAACCCAGAATAGTCGCGGACACGGACCTCCGCATTCCTCCCTCTTCTTTGGTTTCGTGGTTACTTCCCAGCGAACGGTTTAGTATGGACGTTGAGCGATGATCGGTCAGCGTTATATCCTACATCAAGCGGAAATGATGGTTTGAGTAGTCTTGAGGAGGTCATTCACAGCTACAGCGGTGGTTGCTGCTTTGATTGTTGTGGCTGTTGTATCTCTTGTTCCGCCGAAAGCACCTGCAGTGAATCTAATGCAGGTGACCCTCACTACTACTGTTAGCGTCACACCATTCCAACAGAATACCCTTGTTCTCACATTCACTTTCTCGAACGTAACAACAACTCTGTTGACATCAACTGCATACAATTACACGGCTACGATCTACCAGCCAACTTTCACGACGGTGCTGATAACTACGACTGTTCCCACCAGCATAACGACGACAGTGACAACCCACCGCACGACTAAGACTATTGGGACGACAACTGTCCCCTCCACGATCTGGACGAACGTAACGGACACCACAACCGCACAGACTGTCACAGCCACAGCGTCGCAAACTGAGACCTTCACGTCGTACACTACTACAAGCGCCACAATCACGACTACGTACAGCTTGACGGAAGCTGAGCAGCCCTACCCCCCGCCCATTCCTGGGTTCCCTCTGGAATCAATCCTGGCAGGCTTGGGTTTGGGCCTGCTTGCGTTGCATCTGATCTACCGCAGCCGTCGGGCTGGGAAGGAACGGTC
>CAZUTN010000068.1:2495-4179 GCA_964623365.1 uncultured Candidatus Bathyarchaeia archaeon | reverse complement strand
ATCACTGAGCGAGTTGTTGGTAGCATCTGACTGACGGGAACTCCGCGAGTATGGTGTTGAGCTGCACTCCCAAGAGTGAGACTTGTTGCGCCGTGAGGAGCATGAAGAACCTCCCTTTGGGCGGGATCTCGTTCGCTTCGTCAGTCAGCTTCAGCAGGGCGTTCCTGATCTGGACCGACCAGTCCTCCGGGATGATGGGGAAGTACTTCAACTCGACTGCAAAGGAGAGTCGCTGGGTGAGATGGCTCCAAGTGGTTGGTTCCGCGGACGCCCAGCCCGCGAGGGCGAAGTGGGTGCTCTTGCCGGTCGCGGAGGCAAACAGGGTGCCGTCGGCGCCGCGTTCGTACGTATTCCTTGTTGGGAAGTTGAGGAAGATGTTCCCCAATCGTCCGCTCCTGAAGAGCTTGCCCTTCAGGAGGAGTTGCTTCAGGTAACAGCGGACATCGTCCTCTGACCAGAACAATCTGGGGCTTTCCCGAAACTTTCTCATCGTCTTGATTACGCATTTCTCGATGAACGGAAGTTCCTTCTCATTCGTCGATGGCTTGCCTTTCAACGGTTTCCCACGCTCGCCCCAATTGTATCACAATCTTCGCGGCGACTGATATGTGCGACTATCTACCTATCCGCCATGTTGCCATCGTCCGACGTAGCCCAGTTCGCGGCCGTCGTGGCTCAATCTCACGCCGCCGATCTCGATCTTGCTGGGGATGACCGCGGTTCTTGACCAGATCTTGGTGGTGATCTTGGATGGAATGATATCCTTCAAGACGCCGATTTCCTGGAGGAATCCGTTCGCGTCCAGGAGGCCGACGATCGCCTCTTTGAGATCTTCGAGCTGCCACCGTGGGAGACGGTTCACGTTGAGAGTTTCAGAGGACAGAGAGTCTTGGAGCTCTATTCTATCCAACCGGAGGGTCTTGACGGAGGCCCCGGCGAGGTACTTCTGGTATCCGAGCGCTCTCAGTTCTCTTCGGTCGACTTGGGTTCTCTCCTTGATGATGTCGGGTGATCCCACCAGCAGCGTCGCAAGGTTTCCGGCTTGAAGGATCTCGGGTATGTCACCGTTGCTTCCGATTCCCAACGCTATGTCTGGATTGAGTTCGTTGAGCATCTGAACCTTGTAGTTGACGGCTTCACTGCCTGTCACCCATCCGTCAGTGTTCACGATCACCAGTTTCTCGGGTCCCGCGTGGGAAGCGACCAGCCTTTGAACGCAGCGAATCACTTTGCCCTTGAGACGGCCGGGGCTCGTAAGACCGACGAAGAGGCGCTCGGACGCGTCGACTTGCGAGAGGTTCACGAGATGTCTCGTGACCTCTCCTGCTGCCGTCGTCGTCGGCGGGCCAAGATCGGTCTGACCTATGTCCGCGTCTACAACCGCCACTCGCTTGCCTTCGCGAATGAGAGAGTTGGCGAGGAAGGTGCATAGCGTCGTCTTTCCGGCATCCCCTCCGCCGATCACAATCGCTGTGCCTTCCTCAAGTTGGCTGAGGGCGAAGGCGGCTTCACGCCATGAGAGTGGGATCGTGCTTCCGTCGAGTTCTTCGACGCGGCCGTCTTGGCCTAGCCAAACCCTGAACGACGCGGAGGAGTGAATCTCGATTGGGGTCTGCTTTCCGCGGGTTACGATGCTCCTGGTGGGGTCTAATGGGGCGCCGAGTACGCTTGCTTCGCCGTCGCG
>CAZUTN010000068.1:0-2395 GCA_964623365.1 uncultured Candidatus Bathyarchaeia archaeon | reverse complement strand
GTCGGCGTCCGCGGGCGAGTTGTATCCAGATGGTTGAAGGGAAAGAGATTCCGGGCGACCTGAAGTATTCGAAGGACCATGAGTGGTTACGCGTCGAGGAGACACTCTGCAGAGTCGGGATAACTGACTACGCGCAGAACTCTCTTCACGAAATCGTGTACGCGGACCTCCCTGAGGCCGGAAAAAAACTTGCGCAGAAAGAATCCTTCGGCGCAGTTGAATCGGTCAAGGCGGTGTCGGAAGTCTACTCACCAGTATCCGGTGAGGTCGTCGAGGTGAATCAGAAGCTTGCTGATGCTCCCGAACTCATCAACAAGCAGCCCTACGGGGACGGGTGGCTTATTCTGATGAAGCCGTCGAAGCTGAAAGAAGAAGTTGACTCACTGATGTCAGCGAAAGAATACGATGAATACGTCAAGAAACTTTCCGAGGAGAAGTAGAACCCCGCGTCGTCGTTCATTTTTGCGTACATCCAGGCCTAAGGTAAGACATAAAAACTGAGCAACCGTCGATCAAGGCTAGAGACCAAGATGGAAGCGGACGCGGCGGATTCCTTCGCGGGCAGATGCGCGCAGACACGATACCTCAAGCGATTCGTTCTCAGAAGAATGTCAAAGAGAAAAGGTACCCAAGCGAACAGCAGCTTTTGGGACAGGGAGATAGCGTTGAGGTTCATGGAATGCCCCACGCTGGAGAATGTTCACCACCTCTGCCTCTTCTACGGCTACGCGAGGGTACGCATCGCGCTGACGAAAGTCGAGAACGCAATCTTCGAGGAATTCTTCTACGGCAAGATCTTCCTCTACCCGCTATGGCTCAAGCGGTTCAGCAGAATCTTCGACGCCGCAAGGCCGAGAGCCAAAGTCCGAGAGCTACTCTCAAGCCAAGAGTAACCGCGCCAACTATCCATGTGAGCCCGTACGACGCCTCCTTGAAGAAGCGATCCATATCACTCAAGATGCAGCGAACGCCTTCGGCGCTAGTCTCGTGTGGTCTGTCGGGAAAATCTGCCAAGATTGCGACAATACGCTGAGGCTCCTCGGCCGCGGCCTCCGGCGTACTTGCGGGTTCACTCGCGGTAGGAAGGGCTGGTTCTACAATGCCTCGCTGACCCAATTGGGAAACATGGCTCCGACTCGATTGTGCCTGAGAAAAGGGAACGAGACTAAGCGCCAGCATGAGGAGTAAGAACACGGCGAGGCAAGAGACGCGTCGCAACAAGACCACAGAATCAGTGGGAAAGATTAGTAATAGAACCTTCCATCCTAGAGGGGCCCAAGCAGCAAGGGATTTCCCGCTCGATTCCCGTCTAGCATCGAGCAGTAGGACAGTTCAGCTTTTACACATTCGAAAGCCGATAGAGTTACCGACGCCGCTCGGTAGGAAGACATAGTTGACGCGGATAGAGGACACGATCCCTTCACGATGCGAACCCCTCGACGCCTTGCTGGGCGGCGGCTTCGCTGTGGGAGAGGTCGTCGTCGTCTACGGCGAGGCGGGAACCGGCAAAACCACGCTTGTAATTCAGACGGCCGTAGAGGCAGCGCGCCGAGGCTCAAAGATCCTCTACATCGACACCGACCACTCATTCACTCATCAACGATTCTCACAGCTGGCAGGAGAGGACTCTGACGCCGTAAGCGAGCAGATACTTCTCTTCTTCCCGGACACGTTTTCAGCCCAGACAAGCTTGGTAGAGAGCATCGAGAATTACCTGACCGCGGCGACGCGGCTGGTGACTGTGGACACGATCACGTCTCTCTACCGGGTAAGCCTCGGGACGGCTGAACGAACATTCAACCTGAACAGGGAGCTGAACAGGCAACTCGCATATCTGAGCGAGGTCGCATTACGCCGCAAGCTTCTCGTACTCCTGACCAGCCAAGTACACACGCGAATGACTTTTCCGTTCGGAAGAATTGAACCGGTCGCACGCCGAACGCTTGCACATTGGCCGCGAACAATCATACGGCTCAAGAATACGCGCGAACAATCCAAGAAAGAGATCGTGATCGAGCGTCGAAGAGGGCGCCAAGTCGGGTCACTCAAGTCCCTGGCGAAGCTTACGGACCACGGATTCGAGACGGTCTGACCTTTATTATCTCGCGTCGTTCTACAGACGAAATGGCACGCAAATGACGCGGGAGTGAGAGCCATACGTTCGAGCTGAACGATCTCCTGATCGCAATCTACATTGCGATTCCAACATACGTGGCTAACTCAACTCCAGTCCTGCTAGGCGGAGGAGCACGCATCGACCGAGGAAGGAAATTCATTGACGGCCGCCCAATACTCGGAACCAACAAGACCATGAGAGGATTCGCGTGCGGTCTTCTACTCGGAAGCGCAGCCGCCGTCGGGGAAGCAGCCCTCTTCGCGAAATACGAGCTTGTGG
>CAZUTN010000067.1:0-5851 GCA_964623365.1 uncultured Candidatus Bathyarchaeia archaeon | reverse complement strand
GTGGAAGTGCGGCGTTCTCGCCCCTGAGAACTATGCAGAAGGGGACTGACTCGCCCCCTAGCTCCCTGATCTTGTGTTCTATTTCGAAGCCTATCTCAAGCTCCGTGGCCCCCACGCGTATTGCCTTGATGCCTGCATCGATGCCTTGGGTGACGAGACCTGCTGCTTTCCGCATAAGCTCAAGCTCGTCGGGCGTCTTGGTAATCCTAAGCTCCATGAAGATGTCTGACGCTTCCTGCAATCTTGCTCTTGGCGCAGCTCTGTTCACCATCTTGCAGAACTTGTATGGCAAGAAGTCTTCGACCGCCAGCTTTCCGCGCGTGAGGTGCAGCTCCTTGAACGCCGACTTCACGAGACCTTCAGGGCCTTCCTCGTCACTGTATTTCATTATGTTCTTGAAAGGAGATAGTGTCTTGACTTTCTCTTCTTCAAGCTCAGGGACTATTATCGCTGGCTCTGAATCGATTGGTATTATGACGCCTGCGAATCTCTCTATTGCGAGCACAGATACGCCCGCGAAATATCGCATGTTAGGGACAGTGGCGATGATGAATCCAGAAATACCGCGTTTCTTGCCTATGCGCTTCAACCTCGCGACTCTTTCTTCTAACACTTCACTCATCATGAGGACCTCCGTTTTTCTATGGTTTTCAAGAGCCGTAACGCGTTTTCGACGACAGCGTCTAGAATCTTCACGCCTTTTGACGCGCTTGCTTTCGTGGGATCGCCAACAATTCCTGTCTTGGTGAGTGTTTCGAATGGGGAATATATCTCTGGCATTTCTTCAGGCTTGTTATCCGTCAGCGTGTTTCTAAGTTCCGCTAGAGTGTCATCCTTCGCAGCTTTCTTCATGTCAACAAGTGTCGGGTTGATTGCCAGTATGAGACTGGTCTCGCCTTCGCAGGCGTGGTAAAGCTCGCTTTCGAGGATCTGCTTTATCTCTCTCTGCGCAATGACCCACCAATCAAGCCTGATTACTTGGATGCCGGTCTCCTCCGCGACTTGTAGCCCGACTTGATCTAGAGGTCCAATGTTTCCTGCATGACCGTTGACGAAGACCACGGTCTTGAATCCTTGACTTGCGTACGCCCTACAGATATCCGCTAGGCTTGCTGCAAGGGTTCCAGGGCTTAATGTGAAAGTGCCTTTCATGTTCCGCATCAAGACTGAGTTTCCGTACGAGACGGCAGGGCCGTGGGCGCAACCCATTCTCTCCGAGATCCTGCGCGCTATCTCCGCGGCGATAATCAAGTCGGTCCCAATGGGAAGATGTGGACCGTGCTGCTCGATCGAGCCCAGCGGTACTAGAATGATCTTTGTTCTCTTCAGAAGATCTGTGAGTTGGGGTGCTGAAAGCTCTTCGAGAGACACAGCAGGCAATTCGTCCAAACTCTAGGCCACATAGAGGAAATTGCTGAGGTTAAATGGCTTGTGACGGGAACAGAAACTACGTAGAGCAAGTACTCGGCCGACTGGATTTCGCCTACCCTGGCAGGCCCATCTGTCAAGTGACTGACGGTCTGATTGAGCCCGTCGCAGTTCTGTTCGGAGAGCTCCTGTGGCCGTCGAGCTAGCCGCGATTGGGCTTGCTCGGGTGAGACATGAACTAGATGCGCAATGCCGTCTTCGATTCAGTGGCCTGACTGTCACTGCAGTCAGACAGTTGCGTAGCCGTAGACTGCTTTGGCTTGCTGTTCCGTGACGTACTGGTTTTCCAGATCCTCTTTGACAAGCAAAGACTTGCGGTTGCGAGGGTCGCCGTAGCCTCCGCCGCCTGCGGTGCGCACCCTCACCGTGTCGCCTCCCTCAAGGACCAGCGCATCCTTTGACTTCAGCCGGATGACCTTCCCGTTGCTGCGTCGCACTGAGTACTCTGATGGCTCGCCTGGCAAGCCGCCCTTCAGACCCCACGGCCTGACTGTGGAGCGTTCTCCGAAGATTGCTACTTGGACAGGCGCTTTTGCTGTCAGGGCTCTCTCGATCCCCATTCCGCCCCGCCACTCTCCGGGGCCACCGCTTCCATCACGCAGCCCGTATGTCTCAAACTTGATCGGGTAGTAGTGCTCCATGACCTCAATGGGCGTGTTGAGCGTATTCGTCATGTTCACGTGGACGCCGTCTACTCCGTCCGCGGTCGGCCTCCCGCCATAGCCGCCGCCGATAGTTTCGTAGAATGCCCAAGGCCTTCCGGTCTGGGGATGCACTCCACCCATCATCAGATTGTTCATGCTGCCATGCGAAGCCGCCGGTATCTTGTCGGGCATGGCCTCGGCTAATGCTCTGTAGACTGTGTCAACGATCCGTTGGCTCGTCTCAAGGTTTCCGCCAGCGACAGGAGCAGGCTCGACGGGGTTGACGATTGTGCCTTCGGGCGCGGTTATACCGATGGTGCGGTTGAAACCGTCGTTGGTGAGCAATCCCGCTGGCAGAACAGTCTTCACCGCGAACGTCACGGCTGCGGTTGTTACACCCAGTACGGCATTCAAAGGAGCCCGCACCTGTTGATCCGTACCTGCGAAGTCAACTTCAACGCCTTCGCCGGTCATCGTCACTTCAGCGCTGATACGAATTATCTGGTCCTCAAGCTCTAGGCAGTCCTCTGCTTTCCATCTACCCTTCGGCATTTTGGCGTACTCGGTTAGTGCGAGCTTGTTGGTTTGGTCGAGTATGGCTTCGCAGCAACTCCAGAACGCTTCGATACCGACCTTCGAAACAAGCTCCGCCAGCCTCTTTTCACCCAGAAGGTCTGCGGCCACCTGAGCCCTGAGGTCACCGAGAGTGACTTCTGGCATCCTCGTATTCGACGCAAACATCCGCAGTACGTCGCTTCTGAGCTTGTCTCCTTTCATTAGCCTGACCGGCGGCAGAAGAATTCCTTCTTGAATGAGTTCTGTCGCTTGTGAGCTGATGCTGCCTGGCGCGATTCCGCCGATATCCACATGATGAGCTTTGTTGGCAACATATCCGACAAGCACATTCTTCGCGAACATGGGCCTGATGAGAGTTATGTCATTGAGGTGTGTTCCGGCGATGTATGGGTCGTTGACGACGAACATGTCGCCCGGGCTGGATTCCAGCCCTTCCCTTTTCAGGTATTGAAGTGTGTTCCTAAGGCCGAGAGGAAGCGAGCCTATGTGGACCGGAATATGCTCGGCCTGTCCGATCGTCTTTCCTTTGGGATCGAGAATTGCGCAGCTGTGATCTGCTCTCTCCCGGATGTTTGGTGAGTATGCAGATTTCCTCAGTGCAACACCCATCTCTTCTGAAATGTAGATCAGACTATGCTTTACCACTTCAACCATGAGCTTGTCAAGTATCACTTTGAACTCCTTCTTAGAAGCAGGCAACCCATCTTACTCTTCTTGCAGTTCCAGCTGGGTGGCACAACAATCGTTGAGTCATACTCCTCGACAATCGCTGGCCCCCGAACAGTCTTGTCTTGAGGAATATGGTCGCGCCAAAAGACAGGACTCTGAGCCCAGACACCATTGAACCATACCTTTCTCTGAGCGATCAGGGCATCCTCCGCGCTCGCTCGGTCTCTCGGAACGGAGGCAAGGCTGGGCTTCCTGACCGGCATGGTCACAGTGAGTCTGAGGGCAGTGAGCTCAAGCATCTCGCCCTCATGCGCGTAGCCGTAGACCATCCTATGCTTTTCCTCAAGTTTCTCAGCAACCTCCTTCTTGTCGAAGGGAATCGATGCTCGTACCTCGAGTTCGTAGCCCTGTCCAAAGTAGCGCAAGTCAACGCTCCTTGCGACTGAGGCAGCTGACAGGTCCATCCCACGGGCTTCGAGTTGCGCGAGCGCTTCATCTGTCAGACCTCGGAAGAGTTCCTCGAGAGAATCCTCGGATAGTTCATCTAGCAGCTTCAGCATACCCTTGACGTAAGCGTACTTCATGTTGGTCATTAGCATGCCGAGAGCAGAGAACAGCCCAGGGAAGGGTGGAACGATGACCTTGCTGACGCCAACTTGCTCCGCGAGCTCCGCCGCGTGCATTGGTCCTGCGCCTCCGAAGGCGACTAGCGCGAATTGGCGGAGGTCGAGTCCGCGTTCAAGGCTGACTATGTCAACAGCCCTAGCCATCTGAAGATTCACCAGCTTCAGAGATGCCGCTGCGACTTCCCATGAGTTCATGCCTGTTTTCTCGGCAACACGTTTCAAGCTCTCCTTTGCGAGCTCAAGATTGAGGTGGAGCTCTCCTCCCAGAAGCGTCGAGCCGAGCCTACCTAGAGCGAGGTTCGCATCAGTTATGGTTGCGTCTTTCCCTCCCGCGGCGTAGCAAGCTGGCCCTGGTTCTGCGCCGGCACTGATCGGGCCAATTCTCAGGCTCCCAACCTCGTCGGCCCAGACTATCGTTCCGCCGCCGGCACTCACCTCGGCCAAGTCTACGCAGGGATATCTGACTGGGTAGCCGCTACCCTTGACTATCCTGCCCATGTGTACTCTTCCTCCAACCTCCATCTCAGGCACTACGAGCGGCGTGTAGTCTACGACGCATCCAGCCTTCGCGGTCGTGCCTCCCATGTCAAGGCTGATGGCGCGTCCGATACCTAGCAGCCGTGCCATCTCAGCAGCACCCACGACGCCTGCGGCTGGCCCCGATTCGATCGCTGTTATGGGCTTACGCATCACTTCCTCGACATCGACCAATCCCCCGGACGAGCTTAGCACCTGAAAGTACGCGTTGATACCTGAACCGACTAGCCCCTGCATAGCAACCTGAAGGTATCTTGAGACAACGGGAGCAAGGACCGCGTTTACGACGGTCGTGCTCGTTCTCTCATATTCCCTGTGCTCAGGATCGATTTCCGAAGAAGTGAAGACTCGGACCCGAGAGTCTTCGGAAATAATCTTCTTGGCATCTCTCTCGTTCTCTGAGTTGACGTAGCCATTGATGAAGCTGACAGCCACCGATTCGACGCCTTGCTCACTTAGCTTCTTTGTGAGAAGTGAAAGCCCCTCGCGACTGACTTTCTGCAACACGTTTCCGTCTGAGTCGACCCTCTCGGAGACTTCGGTCCTGAGGCTGCGAGGCACCAAAGGCTTGGGGCGTTGAAAGAACACGTTGTAGAGCTCCGCTCTGTTCTGTCTGCCAATCTCGACAATGTCCCTGAACCCTCTGGTCGTGACTAGTGCGGTCTTGGGAACCCTGATACCAAGTTGGCCTAGGAAGAGGTTCGTGCCTATTGTACTGACATGAACGACACTACCCAGGCTTGACGCAGCCAGCCCGTGTGTAGAGAGAAGACGCCCGACCGCCGAAAGAAACCCCTGCTCAGGAGCCGTCGGAGTACTTCTTGCCTTGAGAACGTACATTCTGGCGTCAACATCGTCGACTGCGACAAGGTCCGTGAATGTTCCTCCGACGTCTGCGGCTAGTCTAATGATAGGCTTGACCTCCGCTTTTCTCGCATCGAATGCTTCCTCACACGCTCACGAGTCAAGCACGATCTGCCGCGCACGGTTTCTCCAAGTACGTATCGAGTGATCTCGTCGCTACCGAGGCGAGCGCCGATCGGCTCAGGAATGCACAAGATGCTCATTATACGACTTGCGTTCGCCCGGCGGTAGGGTACCTGAAGAAGACTAGTGGTAGATTGCGGCGCCTTAGCTCTCTCTGCTATGCCCGATGTTCATTCAGCCTATTCGCTGCCAACCGGCAATAGTCTCTGTTGATTTCCACGCCTATTCCAATCCTCTCTGTCTCCCGGCATGCGACCAGTGTGGTTCCGCTGCCGAGGAACGGATCCAATACAACTTCTCTTTGGAAGGTGAACAACTTCATGCATCTCTTGGGAAGTTCGACTGGAAACGGCGCTGGATGTCCGATCTTGCGTTTGCTTTCGC
>CAZUTN010000066.1:1591-5876 GCA_964623365.1 uncultured Candidatus Bathyarchaeia archaeon | reverse complement strand
TACTTCCTTTCAGGGATACTAGGAATGCCGCTCCTCGAAAAGGATTTCATGCTATACATGTTAAGAATTGGAATGCCAGTAGGTTCTCTCGTAACCTTCCTTGGAGTTCTCCTAATCATTCTGGGTTGGAGGGAGATCTATCGAGCCAAGGGTGAGCTTGCCACACGAGGCGTGTACAGGTATTTTAGGCATCCACAGTACCTAGGGATAATTCTGGTTGCCGGAGGTTGGCTTATCCACTGGCCGACCATTCCAGGCGCTGTATTGTGGCCCTTACTAGTAATCCTCTATCACCATCTATCAAAGCGGGAGGACAAGTATCTCGCCGAAACGTTCGGAAAAGAATACTCTGAGTACGCTGAGAACACAAATGTTAATCCCTAAATGGAGAAGTACGATGTGAAGTTGGAGTTTCAGAAGGGAATCCTGAGTGTCAAGAATCTTGTTCATCGTGAATGATCCGCCCTATGGGACGGAACGTGCCTACAACGCGCTCCGCCTCGCGATCAACATGCTGAAGATGGAGCCGTCCACAGAGCTGCGCATGTTCCTCGTTGGCGACGGTGCCTCATGCGCGAAATCCGGGCAGAGTGTTCCGCAAGGCTACTACAATGTTGAGACTATGTTGAAGGCTCTTGCGAGACGCCGCGGCACAGTCGGCGTGTGCGGAACTTGTATGGATGCGCGTGGCATCAAGGACGCAGAACTTCTCGAAGGCGCCAGACGCAGCTCCCTCGACGAGATGACCGAATGGACCCTATGGGCGGAGAAAGTGCTGGTCTTCTGATCTTGTTCCCGGAACGCTAGCCGGTACAAACTCCCATAATGTTCAGACAGGAGGGGCTCATTTTCGGTAGCTCACACTGGTGCGCGAATCCCCGTACTCTTCACTGAACCCACTAGTTTGTGGGCATGTCTGAATCCGTGGTGCTAAGATCGCGAACCAAAGTCTGTACACGCCAACGGATTGTGTCGCATATTGAGCGGACTTCGCTGAGGGACTTGCCCTCGGGATCTTCGATATGCCAATTCTCAATCTTGGGAAGGAATTTCGCAGGACAGAAGCCTGAAGCCTCGCATCCCATCGTTATGATCCTATCCGCCTCCGCTATCATCCCAGGCGTTATCTGTTTCGGCTTGCTAGCCGATGCATCGATCCCAATCTCTCTGAGAGCTCTCACGACGAGCGGGTTGATTTCTTTGGCCGGGTTCGTTCCTGCGCTTATTGCTCGAAAACCGGCCAAGTTCATTTGGTTGAAGATGGATTCTGCCATCTGACTTCTTCCCGCATTGGCCACGCAAACAAACAGGATAGTCTTATTCAAGGTCAACGATGTCTCGGCAGTCACAATTCATGTATCTTTCGGAAGCTAATTGTCAAGCTATCAAAGGGCTGGACTAGAAGTCAGGAATAGGATATTGCCCGTCTATGGCGGTCTATTTGCTCATCTCAGGGAACTTCATCACTTGCGAGTGTGACTACTGTCACTTTCTTGCTTCCTATAGGCTGTTGGTGAATATTCCGTAGAGCAGTCCGAAGGTGACGCTGCCAGCCCATGCTATGATCATGTAAGTCAATACGACCTTCCATCGTGCAATCCTCGAGACCGCCAATGCATTGGCGACATCGTAGGGTTGACCCATCAACCAGGCGAGCAAGGCTCCTTTGGACATGCCCAAATCCCATAGGCCTCTGCCAAGGACTATCTCGACAAGCGTGGGTGTGTACAGCGGACCCCCAATGACCGACGCGACGAGCACGCCAGTCACACCGGTGAGGTAGGCACCAACCAGGTCTTCTGGGAGATATGCCTCAACGTAGCTGACGGCGATGAGGCCGAGAACAAAGTAGGGGAGTATCTGTTTTCCTAAGTGTCCTCCGAACTTGAGCGCATCCCAAAGTCTCTGGTCGGTAGGCGGCTTGACAAGCTCCACGGTCGCTGTTCGATTAGAGGTGGGGTAATGCTCTCGCTCAATCGCTTTTCCCCAAGGTGTCTTCGAGATCACTAGGCCCGCTGCAAGCGCGACCACAACCGACGCTACGATTCGTACAGCAGCCAACTCCCATGACAGTATCTCCCCAGTAAGTAGAATCGCAAGGATGTTCGACGCGGGGGCCATGAGAAGAAAGGCCATTGCGGGTCCTATGCCAGCGCCGGCGTATAGTATGCCTGCAAACAGCGGCACCATGGTGCAGGAGCAGACCGTGAGGAACGGTGCGGTCCCAAGTGCTAGGGCATATCCGCTTACTCGGTTGCCGCTCATGTACTTCGTGATGGCCTCCTTTGGAATGAACTCGTAGATGAGGCCCGCCACAACGAACGCGAAGAGAAGGCAAATCCAGCCGTGACCGAAATAGTCGACAAGGTATGCGATCGGGATGTACAAAATGGGAAGCCCATGGAAATCAGCGGGCTTCATCGTGGGCGCAAGAGAGTAAGCCATGATCCTCGAATAGACGAGAGCTCCGAAGACCGCGAACACGAACGCGAGGAGCACAGCTGTTCGGATAGGCCGCTTCGGCTCTCTCATCTGGGGCGCTTCCACGTTCTCACTTGGCGGCTTCCCTAAGTAGCGCCTCGATTTCCTTCGCGTCTGCCACTCTACCCATTATCTTGAGCTTTCCGTTCAGCGCGAGCGCGGGCGACATTATTGCGCCGTATCTGGAGATGACATCCTTTGAGATGACGTCGAGTTTGTTCATCTTCACCTGTACGCCTTCCGACGTTAACGCTGAGGTCGCCGCCTCCACGTTCCTGCGCATAGCGTCGCATCTCTTACACGGAGGAACGACGCCGATCACGTCAACTTGTACTTCCTTTCCCATGCTCGTTCACCATATCGGCGAGGTTTCAAAAATTTCTGAAATATGACTGCCCACATAAGGTTTTCTGTTTCAAGAAATCTTGAAATACGGCTCCGGAGAGAGTCGATGAAGGTCGTGCATGGAATTTCCTCAGAGCGTCGCGGCGTCAGTTGCAGCGGTTGGCGGATTGGAGGGCATCAACGAAGCGATCCCGAGGCAGAAACACTTGAGGGCTGCGAGTGACGTCTTCCAGTCTGTCGGTGATCCTATTCGTTTGTCGATCTTGTACGCTCTTTCTATCGCGCCTTTGTGTGTCTGCGCGTTGAAACCGATCGTGAAGATTGCTGATTCGAAGCTCTCCTATCACTTGGCCAGTTTGAAATCCGCCGGTCTGATCGCTCAGCGATACGAAGGGCGATTCATTATCTACAGCATCACTGATCTAGGAAGAAAGACAGTCTCCCTATGCAATGAGATTGGATAAGGCCGTCTTGTGAAGGTTGAACTTGATTCCACCAGGATGCTAGCTCTGATCCACTTCTGACTCTCGTCGCCGTGGTCTCATCATGTTCAAGCATCAATCCAGAGGCCCTGATCAATGGGTAGATATGGATTCCAAGCACTCATCTGCTCTTTGAATACTGAAGCTTCGCTCTCTTGATTCATAATGGTTGCGTGCGGGTTCAAAGCAATACCCGCTCATAGGATCAATGCTCGGATGGCATATGGCTCCTAGCGTTGTTTCCTCAAATGAACCTTCTGCGAAGCAGCTTGATTGCCGGAGCTGTGAGAATGACCGTCACCCCAATAAGTATCAGTGAATCGATGAGAACTGGCACCGTATCACTTGGCGATAGGGCGTGTCGGAGTCCGTCAACAGTGTACGTCAGCGGCAACAGATAGGCGACGTATCGGAGTAGCGAGGGCATGGCTGAGAGGGGATAGAAGACGCCGGAAAGAAACATCATCAGGAATCGAGGGAGATTCGCCAAAGTCTGTGCTTCAAACACCTCTCTCACCATCACACATAGAAGTGCACCCATAGCGGAGAAAGCAAAGAGAGACGGAACAATGATCAGGAGAAGTTGAGCCACGCTGACGCGAAGTCCCAACCCCAACACTGAGCCAATTGTGACCAAAGCAGTCATCAATAGCCCAAACATAGCTCCTCCAAGCACTTTCCCGAGGAGTACGGCAGAGAAATTGAGCGGTGCCAGTAACAGTCTCTCCAAAGAGCCGATTCTGAGCTCGAAGTTTATCACCACAGCTTCAGCGGCTGTTGTGCTGAAGAGGATAGTCATAGCGATAAGCCCGGGCACTAGCTGCTGAAAGTCTCTTGGGCTTCTAAGGTAGAACGCGAGAATCCACGCGACTGGAAAGACGATGCCCCAACTGATGGATGGAGGCTTCAGATAATACGTCCTCATGTCTTTGAGGGCGATATAGTAGATTCCGCGTAGATCATCCTGCCACATACTA
>CAZUTN010000066.1:0-1491 GCA_964623365.1 uncultured Candidatus Bathyarchaeia archaeon | reverse complement strand
TGCTCGTTTCATTCCGCGAGACATTGTGGCGAAAGCGTCATTCCTTCGCTCATAGAGTCTGAACATCTTCAGAAGCTGCTCAGCTCTTTCCTTCCGCTGGTCACGGGGAACTCCGTACAGTTGAGCCATGAATATGAGATTATCAATGGCAGCCAACTCATCGTAGAGGTTAGATAGCTCCGGCACGATTCCGATCTGCATCTTTGCCTGAGCAATCTCTGAATCAATGTCGTAGCCAAAAACCCTGGCTGATCCTGCTGTGGGTTTAGAGAGCCCCGTCAACATTCTGATGGTCGTTGTCTTTCCGGCACCGTTAGGCCCCAGAAAACCGAAAGTCTCTCCTTCTGCGACTTCGAAACTGATGTTGTCGACGGCGAGGATCTTGTCGTATGACTTCGTTAGCCCTGAGGCTTCGATTACCGTTCGACTCATTTCTTGCAGGCGGTCCTCGAACTATGATTCCTCGACACAGGGATGTTTCTTCACGTCTGGGTGGCATTCCCGTATCTGCTCTTCAGAGCAGTCCTGCGGCGTTCCTTTGAGCTTTCCTGGGTACGTACACTTGCCTTTGCACATTTCAGAAACCTGATCTCCATATGCTTTTTATAGCATTTAAACTATCAAGTTTATAGTAGGAAAGTAACTATGGTTGAGGGAAGCACCTGCAACTGCTTGTGCTTCGCCGAAGGAACACTTGATGCCATCAGCAAGAAGTGGACTCTACTCATAATCAACGCGCTGGGGAACCATGAAACGTTGAGGTACACAGAGCTGATGAGCGAATTGGAAGGCATAAGCCCCAAATCACTAGCAGACACTCTAGCAGAACTATGCAAACAAGGACTAGTTCAAAGAGAAGCAATAGCGCAGATCCCTCCCCGAGTTCAATACCACTTGACGAAGGATGGAAAAGAGCTGAGAAAAGCGATACACCCCTTATTGCAATGGGCGCTGACCAGATCCAATGCGTCCAGCAAATGCTCTTCCAGATACAAGAATGCCAAGGCCCATCTCTTGAAGAGGACGGATGGACAAGTGAGGAAATGTAACCGAGCATCTTCAGGAAGACTGAACATCAGCGGGCAACGCGACAACAGAACTGGGTCTGTTGCATTTAGACCTGATGTTCCCTCTGGGAGTATGTTATCCAGTTGATGTCTGTTGTGTTGACGCCGACCAGCATGAGTGGGCTTTTCTCGTTGTTCCCGTTTCTGCTTGAGAGGAATGGACTGAACCTGTAATGCATGATGGCCAGCTTCAGTGAGTTTCCTTGAATTCAGACTTGGGGAGATCGAAAACCTTCCAGCCGCAGAAGGCGGCCAGTGCCATCGCCGCTCTCGTCCTCGTCGACGCATACTCGAAAGCCTTTCGAAGTTCGTCTGGTTCAGGCGCTTTCTCCTCCCGTAGGGTGGGCGTATCGTCGCGGTCTGTGAAGTATATCTTTCTCTCGCCGAGGCTGACATCGTTGAACGACAACCAAGATTTGACGCC
>CAZUTN010000065.1:1363-6194 GCA_964623365.1 uncultured Candidatus Bathyarchaeia archaeon | reverse complement strand
TATCGGAGTAGGCTTTCTCGGCACTGTCTGCTTTCGCTCTGGCAGCCGACAGATCCCCCTGATTGATCAGAACGAAACGGGTTTCCGCAAGCAGCTGTGCCGTCTCGCGTAGCAGTTGATCCGCATAGCCACGGGCGAGTGCGTCCCGGTCGAAGATGCTGAAGCCCTGCTCGTACGGATAGTATGCCATGACCGAAGCGACGAAGTTCTCAGTTGGATCGTACGAGGTCTGGAACGGGTGCATCAGACCTAGCATGTGGCCAACTTCGTGGATTACTGTGTTGGTGAATCCAAAACCCTTTCCGGGTTGTGCCGGGTCTGCGGAGTCCCCTATCCTGAAGTCATTTGTGGAATGACTGATCAATACCAGATCATACAGTGCGACTCCCCAGATCGTCCTGTCAAAATCCAATTCCTTGGATACCCACTCCTTGTAGGTGAAGCCGAACTGATATTCGCCCGTGAAAGCGAACGCAAAAACCGGAATATCGAATTCCTCCATGTCTCGCTTTACTTCCATGAAGTTTTTGATATGCCCTTGACCGTACTCGCTGAGCCACTCGTAAACCATGCGAGCGTCCACAGCGGGGGAATCAGGGGGCGAGCCGTACTTGGCGGGACTTTTTGAATTGACAACAATTCGCTGAAGCTCCGGATAGTCGCCTATACGTGCATACTTCGTCTCGGCGGTGACTTTAGCCCAGGGAAGGAGTGTCTGCCATTCTTTTACCGCAGCCTCTTGGTCGAAAGTCCTAGCTATTGGAGGCTCTGTTGTGTCCGTTCGGTTGTCAAGTATGAGTATCTTGACCTTGTATGATGATGCATAGTTGATGGGGTACACGAAGTCCGGCGTGAAGAGATTGTAGACGGCACCAGACACGTAGTCCGCCAAGAACTGGTTGAGCCAAGATCTTCCGTACGTCGTCGAAAAGTCGATGGAATTCACTGCAGAGGCTAGCTGTATTGGCAGTTGTTCTGCTGCTTCCTCGGGCCCGGCAGAAAGGTCCGCGAAGAACAGACGGGAGTGACCGCCCCATGCGGTCATGTATCTCCGGTTCAGCTTGATTCCGAGATCGCTGTCTTCGTAGGTCTTGTTGTAGAAGTGAGGTGTGAACTCGACATCTTCGCCCCGGAGTGCGAGCTCGAATTGATCCGCTGTTGTTGACGGCAGGCGGGTCGACAGGTCTGCCAATATGAGCACGTAACCGTTCTCCGGAAATCCACCATAGTCGGACTCGTGTTCGACCAGCCACGCTTCCACATCGTCGGCCGGATAGTACGTATTACTGCTTTCTACAGGGAAGTGTGTGTAGTTCCAGGAATAGCGCGTCTTGATCTTGAAAAAGGAGATGTTCCAAATCACGTTTTGGCGAGGCTCGTTCTTCCCCTTCGAGTGAAGGAACTGAACGAACGCGTTCACGAACGATTTGTCGGGAAAGACGTACTCATAGGACAAGGAATACTGAGCGTTGGTGTTGAGCCCCGGAATCTGGAACAGTTGAAATCGGGTCTCCGGTGAATTCCATTTCAAGTACTCCTTGTCAACGACCTTTTCATCGAGTCCGATCAGCACCACCTTGATGTCAAATGACGCGGTTCTGGTTGCAACAGTGCGCGAGACGTTCTGTTGCTCCGCTGAGACGGCAGAGATCGGAGAAGAGATCACGAGAATTGAGAGAAGCGCCAAGAACAAGTTTCTGGCTTTCAAAGCTAGATCAGAAACGCAAGGTGGAGTTCGCGCTAATAAACCACGTCAGATCCAACGGCAATGGGTCTATCCGACCAGCGGCGCGGTGTGACAGCCGTATGGTATCAGCGCAACGGTCGCGTCCTTACCTGCATGTCGAATCGCCCGTTGCAAGGCGCTTCCCACACTTCTCGCAGACAGAAGGCCGTAGAGCGACGCTTGGTGTTCAGGCAGAGTGGAGACCAAGTACACCCGGTGGTCCGCGGTGATTCTCCGGAAATGATACTCAACCAGCCTTTCGAGAGTGAATGCCTTTTGGCTTTGCGCCGGGTGAGCTCTCGAGTCTCGAACCACTAGTCCGGGCGAAGGAAATCTACCGCCGCCATCAACACATTCTGCGACTAAGATCATGATTCCATGATCTTTGCAGCAGGTCGCAGAGATCATGGTGGCCAGAGAAGCGT
This sequence comes from uncultured Candidatus Bathyarchaeia archaeon, assembly GCA_964623365.1. Classification (GTDB taxonomy): domain Archaea; phylum Thermoproteota; class Bathyarchaeia; order 40CM-2-53-6; family 40CM-2-53-6; genus CAVPLU01. The sequence goes on along the minus strand of CAZUTN010000065.1, from coordinate 4,043 downwards.
CGAAGAGCGTTCGATCCCCTAGGGCTCCTCCTGCGCTTGATATGACTATGTCGGCCTTTCGTTGAAGTGGCGGCCTGAATATCCTTCCGGCTAGGGCGCAGGCCTGGTCAAACGTTCCCAAGAAATCTCCCGCGAAGATTCCGGCAAGCTTCCCGTCAGGACGTTCTACGAGGTGGACTGCAAAGTCGATACGGGCCATGTCCGACATGCGAACTAGTGTTTCATACGTTGGGTTTCCGGAAAGCACCCCCGGTACCCTAGCGCTCTTCAGTGTGGACCGAAGACTAGCTTTGATCGTCTTCTCGGACGCCAGTCCTGGAACCACGAAACTCGGGCCGCCGCTGTATCCCCAGAATGGATTGAGAGCAACATTTGTGACCACACATTTGATTTCCGCGCCCATGAAGGTCTCGTTGAGGAGTACCTCTGAGCTGTCCTCAAGTTGCCCTACCCTGACACTCGGCGAGGTTCTTGGATCATGTGTGTTCATTTGGCATGACGTTTCTAGGTTCTTGTCTGATTGCGCTTGGCCTGACCGAGGCTGGGTGGGGTCAGTGGCGCACTGGAGTAGGCACACTCCTCCGGGGTTCGTCCGCGACAGCTCCGCTGCAAGGAGATTCGCATATTGAGCACACGCTCCAGAATTGGGATTGAATGCGATAACCGTCCTCTTGGTGTAGCCTGCGGCCTCATGTAAGGTCTTGTCGCCAATTCGGTATTCCAGTGCGGTAGAAATTGCAGATTCAGGGGTCTCGCTTGTCGAATCTTCGAGGGGCGACAGGAAACCGAGCAGGTTCTCATCCGGGACGGCCACCGGTACCTCGGTGAGCCCGTACGGCAACCAGAACTCCAATCCCGCCTCCACCGATCAGGTTCCTAACATTTCACTCTGGGCAGGCAGCTTTGGGACGCAACAGAACTAATTAAAGCATCATGATAATCGCTAACCTGGTGCAAATGTGTGGCAGCCCGTCCCGGAACCAGGAAACTCAGTATAGCTGAATCCCGCAATCTTGAAGCGGAACTCTGTCGTATCCTCATAAAGACTGGCGCCACCAAGTTCGGGTTATTCAAGCTGTCCAGCGGGAAGCTCAGCCCGTACTACATTGATCTTAGGATGGTCCCCGGCGACCCGAAGGGATTTCGCACCGTAATTGAGATCTACGAAAGAATGGCTACGTCACGCATAGGAATCGCATCTTTTGATAGCATTGCCGGTGTCCCCACCGCAGGTGTTCCATACGCCTCGATCCTGGCTTTCCGGCTCATCAAACCCTTCCTCTACGTTAGAAGAGAACCGAAATCACACGGCGGCCAGAGGAGAGTCGAGGGAAAGCTGCTTCCAGGTGACCGCGTTCTGTTGGTCGACGACCTCATAACAACGGGAAAGAACACGCTGCAAGCCGCCGAAGCCGTCCGCGCAGAGGGCGGGCAGGTTCAACAGGTTCTAGTGCTGATAGATCGGGAAGAAGGAGGCCGAGTCGTACTCGCGCGGGCCGGATTGAAGCTATGCGCTTTCACGACGGTCTCGAAGATCGCGCGTCGACTTCGAGAATCGGGAGTGATCGATGATCAACAGTACGAAGCAGTACTTGCTCAGATCGCGAGCTGATGGGTCGTTTGGAGGACGGATACGTCCGGGCAGGCTGCGGTTCTGGTTTCAGCACGCGTGGCGCCTATCTCTGCTTGAGTAGTCGAATGAGAGATGCGGCAGCCGTGTACGGATCCACGGTACGTTCCGCAACCTTCTTTCCATATTCTGCGAAAGCCTCACTTCGGCGGAGGGCAGGGATGAAGTCGAGTTCCAACTCCTGCCTCACTGCGGCTAGAAGCTGAGCCTCACCATCGGAAAGACCGCCCTTGGTCGCCCCGGATTTCGCAATGTATTCCTGATGCTCCTGGATGGCCGCCACCAGCTCAGAAATCCCGCTTGGTTTGAGAGAGTCCACAAGAAGCACCGGGGGATGCCACGCTCGTTCAGAGCCGTACGTTTGGAGCATGCCTCTGACATCCAGCAGAGTTCTGTTCGCGCCCGGCAGATCCGACTTGTTCACGACAAAGATGTCGCCTATCTCCATCAGGCCGGCCTTGAAGGCTTGAATTTCGTCTCCCCATCCCGGAGAGAGAACGACTATCACTGTTTGGGCTAGCTCCACTATGTCGAGGTCAGTCTGACCCGCACCCGTGGTCTCCACAAGGACATAGCTCCAGGAGGCGGCATCTAGTACCCGCACAACGTCAGCCGCGGCGCGGCAAAGCCCACCTACGGCCCCTCGTGTCGCCATACTTCTGATGAACACGTTGCGATCCTCGGTCAGATCCCTCATTCTTATCCTGTCGCCCAAGAGCGCGCCTCCCGAGAACGTGCTGCTGGGGTCGACTGCCACAACAGCAGCTTTCTTTCCCGCGGAGCTGAGCTCTCTACAGAGGGCAGCTATGAGAGTGCTCTTGCCAGACCCCGGGGGACCGGTGACTCCAATGATAGCTGCCCGTCCGGTCTCTCGGAATAGGATCTTCACAGTTTCCTTTGCGACGCTTCGATCGTTCTCAACCTTCGAGATTAAGCGGGAGAGCGCCCTTCGGTCGCCCTTCAGCGCGTCTTCGACAATTTCGTTCAGGCTTTGCTCTCGTCTGTCGTCCATCGCCAACCACAGCCGAACGGAAATTCGAGATGGAGTTG
>CAZUTN010000065.1:0-1263 GCA_964623365.1 uncultured Candidatus Bathyarchaeia archaeon | reverse complement strand
TCTTGCCGCAACTTGGTGTCGTACGCGCTTCGTCTGATCTCATCTTGCATGTAGCCAGATTCGATTGCGGCAAGCGCTCCCCCCATCCCGCTGATCTTCTTGATCTCTTCGCTAGCTCTTTTCTCAATCTCATCAGTCAGATATTCCAAGTAGTATGACCCCCCAAGTGGGTCGACAGCGCTCACGACTGCAGACTCGTAGGCCAGAATCTGCTGGGTCCTCAAGGCCACCTTCACGGCCTGTTCAGTGGGCAAGCATAGCGCTTCGTCGAAGGAGTTCGTGTGGAGCGACTGTGTTCCTCCAAGAACGGAGGCGAGTGCTTGAAGTGTGACTCGTACGATGTTGTTTTGAGGTTGCTTCGCCGTCAGGCTCTCTCCGCTTGTCTGGGTGTGAAATCTCAACATCCAGGACTCCTTTGCCTGGGCGTTGAACATCTCTTTCATGATCTTTGCCCAGATTCGACGTGCGGCGCGAAACTTCGCAATTTCCTCAAAAAAATCGTTCCAGCAGGCGAAGAAGAATGATAGACGGGGTGCAAAGGAATCGACGGTCATCCCTCTGTCCAAGCATGTCTTTACGTATTCGATCGCGTTCGCGAATGTGAACGCCAGTTCTTGGATGGCGTTTGCTCCGGCTTCACGGATGTGGTACCCGCTGATACTGATCGGATACCACTTCGGAACATGCTTTGCACAGTAGTCTATCAAATCGGCACAAAGCCTCATCGAGGCTCGTGGAGGGTAGATGTATGTGTTCCTCGCAACGTATTCCTTGAGGATATCATTCTGGGTCGTTCCTCTCAGAAGGTCCGGCGATACTCCCCTCTCCTGCGCGACGGCCACATACATCGCCAACAGGGTCGGCGCCGTCGAATTGATCGTCATCGAAGTGCTGACCTTGTCTAGAGGGATATCCTTCAACAATGCACGCATGTCATCCAGCGTATTGATGGCCACTCCGACCTTTCCGACCTCTCCCTGTGCGCGCGGGCTGTCTGCATCGAGCCCGAGCTGAGTAGGAAGATCGAAAGCAACACTAAGCCCTGTCTGCCCCTGCTGCAAGAGGTATCTGAATCGTTCATTTGTCTCCTCGGCGCTGCCAAAACCGCTGTACTGCCTCATCGTCCAGACTCTCTCCCTGTACATGGCGGGATAGATACCGCGAGTGAACGGATACGCCCCCGGCTTGAAACCAGTCTCAGCTTCGGAAGCGGGCGGCGTACCTGAGTAGAAGACGCCTACCGGAATTCCCGAGGCTGTGAAC
>CAZUTN010000064.1:0-6290 GCA_964623365.1 uncultured Candidatus Bathyarchaeia archaeon | reverse complement strand
AATACGGTATCCCAACGCCGCGCTTTGAACTGGCAACGAGTGCCGGGAACGCTGCGACTTGCGGCGAGAAGCTCGGATACCCTGTTGTCCTGAAGATTGTCTCGCCCGAGATAGTTCACAAGACTGAAGTGGGCGGCGTCGTGCTGGGACTATCCTCAAGCGACGCTGTGGAATCCGCCTATCGGCGAATCATGGAAAACGTGAGAACTAGCAGGCCAAATGCACGGGTCTCGGGCGTGCTTGTGCAGAAGATGGCTCCCGAGTCGACCCAAGTCATTGTTGGATCGGTCAACGATGCTCAGTTCGGGCACACGATTCTCTTTGGGCTCGGAGGTATCTTCGTTGAACTATTGAATGACGTGGTTTTTCGGATAGCGCCGCTAGAAGAGCGGGACGCACGGGAGATGATTCGCGAAATCAAAGGGTATTCTGCCCTAGCCGGGTATCGTGGATTTCCACCTGCCGATCAAGATGCACTTGTCAACCTGATCTTGTGCGCCTCGCGTTTGGTGACAGAGAACCCTCAGATCGACCAGATGGACTTGAACCCCACGATGGTCTACGAGCACGGGGCTCTGGTTGTGGACGCGCGAATGTTACTTTCGAGCTAGAAGTGCCTGAAGATATTGTCCTTGCACAGGCGGAGCCGCGCGTAGTCCTCCAGAATTGCCCGGAAGTCTATGAAATGGGTTTTCGAGAAAGTCTTATGAGCAATCACGCATCTTCGACTGGCCACCAAAGGTACAGAGCAGCTTGTCAGCCACCTCCGAGGCACTGTTCAAGCAGATCAATGCTCTCAGAGAATCAAATGTCCGTCTGATTGGCCAACGTGAGGCTATGAACCGAGAGGCCAAGGAACTCCTTGAACAGCGCAACAAGCTCAACGAGGAATTCAAGAGGCTGGTCGTCGAGGTCAAGGACCTCAAGGCTAGGAGAGACGAGTTCAACCGCAAAGTGAAGGAGCTCAAGGCTTCTCGAGACGTAGCACAGGAGACTGCGCAGGCTGAGAGGGAAAGGCTTGAGAAGCTCAGGGACAAGTCAATCAAGCTCTCGGAACGCATGAACGGAAACCCGCGCAAGGCGGTCGAGGAGTTCAACCGCTTGGAATGGAAGATGCAGACGACGCCTCTTACCCCCAAGGCTGAGAAAGAGCTGATCAAGCGTCTGAAGGAGCTTGAGGCTCAAGTACTGGTCGCCAAGAAGGCGGAAGATCTCAGGTACAAGATCGTAGGAACGAAGGCAACTATGGGCGGCCGAAGGCTTCAGGCGCAGTCGCTCCACGAGCAGATGACAAAGGTCGTCGAGGAGAGCGAGGTCATTCACAAGAAGCTCGTTGAGATGGCTGCCTCTGCATCAGCCGTCAAGGCTGAGGCAGACAAGGCACACGGAGCCTTCGTGGAAGCTTTCAAGAGCGCAGACGAAGCTCACAAACAATACGTCATGAATCTCGTCAAGATCCGAGAACTGCGTCAACAGGTCGCCCAATCGGGGCAACTCTCGAAGCTTCGAAAAGCCCAGGTTGTGCGCGAAAGACTTGAGAAGTCTGGCGCCGAAAAGCTAGAGCAAGGAAAGAAGCTGTCTCTTGAGGAGTTCAAGGCCCTGATGGAGAAGGGCGCCATATAGTCTTCCGGCCGACACGCCTTATATTCCGCATTCTGTGTCGTGCAACAAGGTTGCGGAAGCGCCTCGGCGGATGACTCTTGTCAGGCGTCACGATAGGGCTGATCGGTGGCTCAGGATTCGAGAAACTGCTCCGACAAGGAGAAATCAAGCGGATAGGCACCCCCTACGGTCCTTCTCCTGACATGACTGTCGCCCAAGTTGACGGAATATCCGTCGCGTTCCTTCCCAGGCACGGAACTCGCCACGAGTCTCCTCCTCACAAGGTCAACTACCGGGCCAACTTGTGGAGTCTCAAGCAAATGGGAGTGGAAAGGATAATCGCGACCAACGCGGTCGGCGCCATGAGGGAGAGCTATAGACCAGGGGACCTAGCGATTCCCGTTGACATTGTTGATTTCACGAGAATGAGGCCTCAAACCTTCTATGATTCCGAGCCAGTTGTGCACGTCGATGTAACCGACATCTACTGCCCAGAGATCCGCAAGACATTGATCGAGGTCTCAAGCCGCTCTTCTCGAAGAGTCTGGAATGAGAGCATCTTCGCGTGCACGGACGGCCCACGCTACGAGACCCCCGCCGAAATCAGGATGATGAGAAACGCAGGATGCGACATCGTTGGAATGACATCCGCTCCGGAAGCGTTCCTGGCACGCGAACTCGAAATGTGCTACGGCGCCGTGTGCATCGTTACAAACATGGCAGCAGGGCTCCAGAAAGCGCTCAGCGCATCCGAAGTCGTTGAACTCGCGAAGAAAGCCCTGCCAGAAGTCGAATCATTGCTGAAGGATGCAATAGCCAAGATTTCAGTGACGAGAGCCTGCAGGTGCCGGACTGCGCTTTCGCAGGCTGGTGCGACGTGAGAAAGCATGCTGGAAAGCTTTCTGCGAGCGATCGGGGCGTACGCTGTGTATGAGAAGTGGCTCGACGGACAAGTCAGGAAGCGACCCATCCCCGAACATCTGGGCATCATACTCGACGGAAATAGACGATGGGCCATCGGGCACTCAGGAACAGAGTACGAGGGGCACCGGTACGGAGCTGAGACCAGTCAGCGTTTCTTGGAATGGTGTCTCGACCTCAACATCAAGACCATCACGTTGTACGTCTTCTCAATGGAGAACTTCAACCGACGGAAACGTGAAGTGGAGACGATATTGAGCCTCGTTGAGGAAGAGGCGAGGAAGTTACTGAAGGACCAGAGGCTGCATCAGAATCAGGTCCGAGTCAAAGCTCTTGGCCGGGTGGATCTCCTGCCGAAAGGCCTACAGGGAGTCCTTCGAGAGATCGAAGATGCAACAGAATACTACGACAGACATTATCTCAATATTGCCTTGGCATATGGTGGAAGAACAGAGATCATCGACGCTGCACGCAAGATTGCAGGCGACGTTAGAAAGGGCTCGGTCAGACTGGAGGAGATAGACGAGCAGTTCTTCATGAAGTACCTCTACACAGCCCATCTGCCGAACCCATATCCCGACCTTGTGATACGGACATCCGGAGAGGAGCGACTCAGCGGTTTCCTATTGTGGCAGTCAGCCTACAGCGAGTTTTGCTTCCTAGATGTATATTGGCCCGAGTTCAGGCGAATAGATTTACTCAGAGCTGTCCGAACTTACCAGAAGCGCAAGAGGAGATTCGGACAGTAGCCGCGCAGGCCGTCAGCGACTCATTCTGGCATGAATTCGCGACTTGTGTGCCAGCTAGAAGTCGCGCCAAGCTTTATCTCACATCCAAGAGGGCTCAAGAGTAATTGACTTCACGACACGATCGGCGAGTCTCGAAGGCCTCGCGCAACACGTCGGGATCGGTTAGCTGTTGGTCTACATTCGCAGGATTGATCTTAGAGGTTTCAAGACCTTCGGGAAGAAGGTGTCCCTGACACTAGACCGCGGCCTAACCGTCGTGACAGGCCCCAACGGTTCGGGGAAGAGCAATGTCATAGACTCCGTGAAGTTCGCCCTAGGCGAACTGAGCGCGAAGGAACTCAGAGGCGGAACAATCACCGACCTGATTCACAGAGGTTCCCCACATGTCACAGCAAGATCTGCGTACGTCGCCATTCAGTTCGACAATGCAGATCGTCGAATACCCGTCGACGTTGACGCTGTCACGATCTCCAGAGAGTTCAGAAAGGATGGCGAAGGCATCTACCGATTGAATGGGCGGCGCGTTTCGAGAAAGCAACTTACGGACATCCTCTCATCCGCGGACATTCAGGTTTCCGGTCACAATATCGTTCAACAACATGCTATCACGAGACTCGCGGAGGTGACGCTAGAGGAACGGCGGAAGATAATCGAGGACATGATAGGGATAGCCGTGTACGACGCCAAGAAGGCAGAAGCGGAACTCCAGCTTCAGCAGGCTGATCTGAACATAAAGGTGGCATCTGCTAGGACGGATGAGGTTCGCAGTAGAGTCGAGGCGCTTGAGAAGGAAAGAAACGACTATCTGCGATCTCAGCAACTCAAGAAGGAGACGAGCAGGCTTCAAGCCAAGATAGCGTCCCACAAGATAGCTGAGCTCCAGACTAGGATAGCTGATCTTCGACAGGAAGTCGGCAGGAAGCAGCAGACTATCGAACAAATGAGAGTCAAGAAAGACGAGGTCTCCAAGGAAAGGGAAAGGATCGAATCGGAGCGGAGCCACTACGAGGAGAAAGTCGTGGAGAAGGGCAGTGCCGAGCTCTTCAACATCGAGCGCACGATCGGGGATGTGAATGCGAGAATCGCGGGCCTGAAGGCCGAGATAGAATCATCCAAGAAGACCATCAGATCGCTCGAACTCCAAGAGGCCGAAATCGAGAAGAACCTAACACAGATGGATCAGTCCATCGAACAATCCAAGTCCGATACGGCCACCTGCAAAACACGGCTCTCAGAACTGGTGGAAGTTCTTGACACCAAACGGAAAGAACACGACACGTTGTCACAGTCCCTTGCAGAATCGCGGAAGAAGCTTGGGGAAGAATCGGGCGAGGCGGACGCGATAGAAGAACAGATTGCCGAGTTCACAAAGCAACTGATAGAGCTCGATGCGGAAGCAAAGGGGAGGAACTCGAAGGTCACCGTTCTCGACGGGCACGTCCAGACTCTCAAATCACGGCGAAACGAATTCGAGGAGCTTGCCAGAGGCATCAAGAGCAGAATGGAAGAACTGGCGAAGCTTCTTGAGGATGAGAGAGTCAGACTGCGTACAATCGAGGCGAACCTCGCAGAGTACGCGAATGTTGAGGCCGAGAAGCAAACTGAGGTAGCGCATGCTGCTGAAGTATCCAAGAAGGCCAGACTCACCCTCACAGAAGTTGAGACCCAGAGAAGCGTAGCAGAGGCGCTCGCCTCCGAGGAAAATGCTCTGGAACTAATCGAAGAGATGGGTCGATCTGGTGCTATCGCCGGTGTCCACGGCCGCCTGTCTGATCTGATGCGTTTCAAGAATGAGTATCGCCGAGCCATTGAGGTGGCTTCAGCTGGATGGATGAGATCGATCGTCGTCAAGAATATTGACAGCGCGATCGGATGCATAGAGAGCCTCAAGCGAACAAAGCTCGGACGCGTGAAACTGATCCCAATCGAGAATCTCTACGGCATGAGGAAGGTTGAGGTTCCTACCCAAATCGAAGGAGTGCTCGGCACCCTTGAAGATTTCATAGAACCCTTGGGACCGTTCGATCATGCAATCAACTTTGTCTTTGGCGACACGATACTGACGGCAACTCAAAGGTCAGCCTTCATGGTCTCTCTTGAAGGACACCGAGCAGTATCGCTTGCCGGTGACCTCTACGAGCCGGGAGGAGGCATGGAGATCGGCTACTACCGCGAGCCACTAGACGCCAGAAAGCTCCTGCCCAAACAATCAACCCTTGCAGACGTGACATCCGCCGTTGCCTCGCTGGAGAATCTGTTGGAGCGAAGCAAGAAGGACCTGGAGAGGCTAAGGGAGGAGATCCTTAACCTCACCGAGAGCGGAGCCGCGAGCAAGAACCTGATCGAGGCGATGCAGAGGGAAAGCGATACGATCAAACAAGATCTGGAGCGAACCGCAAAGGCCATCGAGAACTCTGACAGACGTGTCGCAGAACTGGGCGGACAAATCGAAGAAGAGAACGCCACCCTCAAGGCGTCTCTGGAAGTGAGGCAGGATCTGCAGAATAGGCTCGATCTTCTAGTTAAGGAACGGTCGTCTTTTGGGCTCAGGGCCAAGTCCACCGAACTTGTCGAGTTGGAGAGCAGACACGCGGCGCTCTATGATGAGCTGAACAAACTCATTCAGCACAAGTTGGAACTGGAAAGCCGAATCTCCACACTCGCGTCCTCAATTGCGACGTTCAGCCAAAGTCATCATCAGATGAGAGCCCAAGCCACATCAATTGAGAAGCAAGCTGTGGATGCGCAGTCAAGGATCGAGGCAGCGAGTCAAACACTCAGCACCGAGGAGGAGGCTCTCAAGCAACTCCAGGATCAGAGGCAGGACCTCTTGAACAGACTCACCTTGGCCAAGACGAAGCGAGGGGAATTCGACCAAGGACTGAAGCGTCTGGGATCAGAACTCATGAAGATCATCAATCAGCTTGAACCTCTGAACCGTGAGGTCGCGGATCTCAATTCGTCGATCAAGGAGAATGAGATGCGCGCATCGCTTCTCTGGTCGGAGATCAAGCAGCT
>CAZUTN010000063.1:0-6385 GCA_964623365.1 uncultured Candidatus Bathyarchaeia archaeon | reverse complement strand
ATACCAATCGGGATGCTTGCGGGAAGAAGAGCAAATTCCTGGTTTGACAACGTCGTGAGGGTGTTATCGTACGTTGGTGTTGCGGTACCCGCGTTTGTCGTCGCCATAATCTTCCTCCTCGTCTTCGGGTTCATGCTCAACATAGCTCCCAGCGTCGGCAGGATCAGCCCGAATATCGTAGCTCCTCCCACGGTAACGGGTTTCATCACAATTGATTCCCTGATATCGGGAAACACTGTCGCCTTCTTCGACGCGGTCGCTCACCTGATCCTTCCCTCCCTTGCTTTGGCGCTTGGACTCATAGCACAAGAGGCCAGGATCACGAGATCCAGCGTAGTTGAGAACCTCAACAAGGACTACATTCTGTCAGCCATTTCGCATGGCGTTCCCGAGAGGTTGCTCACCCTGAAGTACCTGTTGAGGCCCTCACTGATTCCCACGGTGTCGGTAATGGGGCTGGACATGGCTTCCCTGATAGCCAACGCTTTCCTGGTTGAGTTGATCTTCAATTGGCCTGGCGTTTCCCGTTACGGAATTACCGCGATGCTGAGGAAGGACCTCAACGCCATAGTCGCCGTGGTCATGATCGCAGGCGTCATATTCGCTATTGCAAACATCGTGGTCGACATCATCGTCGCATACCTCGACCCAAGGATAAGGATGGTTGAAAGGGCCGAATAGGTGAAGCGCGCATGAAGGGCGCTGAGTCTCGCCGGGCTGTTGACTATAGGAGGAGTTGGCACAAGTTTTCGAAGAACTACCTGTCCGTCGCTGGGCTTGGGGTGGTGCTACTCGTGGCAGTTGTGGCAATCTTCGCCACCTATGTAGCTCCGTATCCAGGGCATGCAGAGTTCTACGTTAACTTTCCGGCAGCGCGCCAAGCTCCAAACTGGGCCCACATATTCGGCACGGATCAGTTCGGGAGGGACGTACTTAGCAGAATCATGTTCGGTTTCAGATATTCGCTCATGATGGCAGTCGTGGTCTTGTCATTGGTTGTACCGCCTGGTGTTGTGCTAGGTCTCGTCGCAGGTTACTACCGAGGCGGCAAGGTCGACATGGTAGTAATGAGGACTGCTGATGTCTTCTTGGCTGTTCCTCCTCTGGTGCTGGCTCTTTCCATATGCTCTGTCCTGACGCCAAGCGTGTTCAACGCCATGATGGCCGTCTCTCTAATGTGGTGGCCCTGGTACACGAGGTTGGTGTACAGCATCTCCTCTTCGCTCAGGAACGAGGCCTTCGTTCAGGCCGCAGAAATTGCAGGAGCTAGTCCTTTTCACATAATCTTCAGAGAGATTCTGCCGAACTGTCTGGGTCCCATATTGACAAAGATGACCTTGGATGCCGGCTGGGTGATTCTGATAGGCGCCAGCCTGAGCTTCGTCGGCCTCGGTGCGCAGCCTCCCACCCCCGACTTGGGAACAATGGTCTCCGACGGGGCAAAGTTGCTGCCTGAGCAGTGGTGGATCTCCATATTCCCAGCACTAACTATAGTCCTCGTCATACTGGGCTTCAATCTCTTGGGCGACGGCGTGAGAGACATGTTCGCAGCGGAGACGGTTTGATGGCAGAGCAACTGTTGGAGGTCAAGGATCTCTACGTCAACTACAAAGTGTACGAAGGACTGTTGAAGGTCCTTCACGGCGTTTCGCTCAGTGTCGGCGCAAGGGAGAAAGTGGGAATAATTGGCGAATCTGGCTGCGGCAAGACCACCACCATGAAGGCCATAATGAGAATCCTCGCCGCCAACGCCATAGTTGCCGGCGGGACGATAGCGTACAAAGGCGGCGACATCTTGAGCCTCGGAAGCGAAGAGCTGACGAAGCTGCGAAGGACAAGCGTGTCCATGATATTCCAAGATCCAACCGCGGCCCTGAACCCGGTCTTCAAGATAGGAGAACAGCTAGAGGACATAGTGCGGCACTCCGAGCTGACGGGCAGTGCACCGAGCAAACAAGAGGTCAGAGCGAAGGCGGTGGAGCTCTTGAAGAGCGCCGCGCTCCCGGAACCCGAGCGGATCTTGGACAGCTACGGCTTCCAGTTGAGCGGGGGCATGAGACAACGGGTCTGCATAGCCATGTCGTTGGCCTCAGCCAATGACCTCTTGATCGCTGACGAGCCGGGCACATCTCTCGACGTTACAATAGAAGACCAAATCATGAGACTGCTAAAACGGATAGTGCAAGACAGAGGCCTTTCGGTTATTCTCATAAGCCATTCGATAGGCGCCGTCAAAGGTTTCGTTACCAAGCTGTACGTGATGTACGCGGGCACGATGGTGGAGGAAGCTCCCACCGAAGAGCTCTTCTCAAACCCGGTCCACCCGTATACGCAGAACCTTTTGAAAGCGGTGCCAAAGCTCACGGGCGGAGGTGTCCCCGAAGGCATCGCCGGCAGGATTCCCAGCTATCTAACCATCACCGACGGATGCAGGTTCGCTTCGAGGTGCCAGTTTGCCAAGGAGAATTGCCACACCGATGCGCCGCCCGCCTTTGACATCGGGAAGGGTCACAGAGTCGCATGTTTCCTCTACGGTGACAGATGATGGCCGCGGAAGAAATCCTAGCCGTCAAGGGACTCAAGAAGTACTTCGAGACGACGCGGGGCGTAGTGAAGGCCGTTGACGATGTTTCCTTCTCTGTGATGAAGAACGAGAGCTTCGGCTTGGTCGGTGAATCTGGGTCGGGAAAGAGCACTGTGGGCCACGTCGTCATGGGGATCTACGCGCCCACGGCGGGAAGCATCACATTCATGGGAAAAGACGCATCCATGGGGGTGGGCAGACGCCCAAAGGAGCTCAAGAAACGACTCCAGATCGTATTCCAGGATCCCGCGTCCTCGCTTAACCCTAGGCGAACCATAGGGCAGATCTTGGAACTGCCTCTAAGAGTACATCACCTTGCGCCAGACGGAAACTACCGTGAAAGAGTCTTCGAAATGATGGATCTCATCGAGTTGCCCCGGGAATTTGCAGAGAGATACCCAGGCGAGCAGGGTGGGGGCGAGAAGCAAGCCGTGGCCATTGGCAGAGCCCTAGCCACTGGACCGAGCTTCATCGTCTTGGACGAGCCTACCTCTGCATTGGACGTCTCGATCCAAGCAAAGATCATCAACATGCTGATGAAGTTTCAGAAGGACTTCAACCTGTCTTACCTATTCATCACACACAATCTGAGCCTGATGCGGAACGTCGCCCAAAGAGTAGCAATCATGTACCTAGGCAGAATCGTGGAGCTGGCGGATACGCCTGAATTCTTCAGCAACCCGCTACATCCATACACGAAGATGCTCCTCTCAGCGGTGCCCGTGATCACGCCTGAGGAAGAGGCGCTGAAGCCGGAGAAAGTCACAAGCACAGGAGAGATTTCGGGGGCTCTGAATGTTCCGCCTGGATGCAGCTTCCACCCACGTTGCCCCTTCGTTATGGACATCTGCAGCAAGGTCGTGCCTGCGCAGATCGAACACAAGAAGGGGCACCACGTCGCGTGTCACCTTTACCTATCAGCTTAAATGAACGGATCTCCCCGAGACAAAGCTGGAATTCGACACATGACGACCAAGATTATGTTCATAAACCCGGTTGGGACGGACGCGTTCGACCAGCACATCTTGTCCATCATAGACAAGGTTCGCAGAAAGGACGTGCAGCCAACGGTGGTCCACCTGCCCAAAGGCCCAAACCACCTCGAGTACCACTACTACGAGCACCTAGTCAGTCACGACATGCTCAATGAGGTCAGGAGGGCAGAGGCTGAGAAGTTTCACGCCGTCGTCATAGGCTGCTTCTACGACCCTGGACTTAGAGAGGCCAGAGAGCTGGTAAGCATTCCAGTCGTGGGGCCAGCTGAGTCCACAATGCTCGTAGCCTGCACTCTCGGGCACAAGTTCTCCATCCTAGTTGGCAGGAGGAAGTGGATACCCAAGATGGAGAGCAACGCAAGGCTGTACGGTCTCGCGGAGCGACTGGCTTCCATCAGGCCCTTGGGGATAAGAGTGACCGAGATGCTCGCGGAGCAGAAAAGGCTGAAGGAATCAACTGTAAGGGAGGCTCGGGCGGCAGTCGAAGAGGACGGGGCTGAAGTGATCGTGATGGGCTGCACAGCGGAATCTGGCTTCGCCGACGAACTGAGCAAGAGCCTAGGCGTTCCGCTGTTGGATCCCGTTGTCACATCATGGAAGTTCGCCGAGATGCAGGCGGACATGTACTCGTCCTTGGGGATATCTCACTGCAAGGCCTACGGATACGAGAGCCCGCCGAAGGAAGAGGGCTGGGTGTAGGAGGGCAGCTATTCCTCCACCAGTGTCCAAAAGACGACGCAAGGTTTGCTGCCGGGGTTTTCGACGAAGTGCTTGGTTCCTCTGGGGTTGTAGAGAACATCCCCTTCACCCAGGACTATGACGTCACCGTCGGCGTGAAACGTGCAGCTGCCTGTTATCACGTAGGAGATTTCGGAATGGCGGTCGTGCTGGCTGTATGATTTGCCGGGCAGTCTCCCACCGGGCAAGATCGTAGCCGAACCGAACTGAACCCTAGGAACCTGCCCCTCCTTCACGAAGTACTCTACGAGGCTTCTTGGCAGATTCGCTCCCTTGAAATGTAGGAGTTTCACGGCCGGATCCTTCACCAAGCGATCAACTACGATACTTGCACTCGTATATTCGGCTTATGTCTAGCAGATACCCTCATCCGAGCAACGATTGTACGCGTAGTGCAGGCTGAATGAAATAGGTCTTTGGCGGGGAGACTTGATTGTGAGAGCTAGTGACGAACCGGAGATGCTCTGGATTCTTTTGCTCGCTCTCGAAAGGTAGAGCGGCAAAGCTTTTCTACGGAACGGACTTTCTTCCCACTATCCTAAAGACGAAATAGGAGAGCTGGGATTCTTGTTTAGCCGCGTTGCGGTGGATATTGGAGGTACGTTCACCGACCTAGTAGGGCTGGACCCCGACACCGGCGAGATTCTGCTCGGCAAAAGCCCGACTACTCCTTCTGACTTTTCTGAGGGCGTACTTGACACGTTCCGTGTGGCCAAGGCAGATCCAAAGAACGTGAAGGATTTCATCGGTCATGGCAGCACGGTGATCATCAATGCTCTTACCGAGAGAAAAGGGGCCGAGACGGGTTTCATCACTACCAAAGGATACAGAGACATGCTGATCATCCAGAGATGCAACAGAACAGACATGTACAACTTCGCCTACGAGAAACCCAAGGCCTTTGTTCCTAGATACGTCAGCGTCGAGGTGGGCGGGAGATTCAACTTCAAAGGAGAGGAATTGACTCCGCTGAACGCCGAAGATGTCCGCAAGGCTATCGATCTGTTTCGAAAAGAGAAAGTCGAGTCCGTAGCTATATGTTTCATTCATTCGTACGCAAATCCGGACCACGAGGCTGCATGCGCGAAACTTGTCAAAGCGGCGCTTCCCGAGGTCTACGTTACTGCATCGCATGAACTGACTAGGGAGTGGAGGGAGTATGAGCGCGCCAACACTGCAGTGATGAACGCCTACGTGCGGCCCATTGCTGAGCGGTATCTCGAGTCTCTACAAGCGAAGCTGAAGAATTTGGGTGTAACGGCAACGATGTACGCCATGTTGTCGAGCGGAGGAACGGCCACGTTTGAAGCTGCGAAAAATGCCCCAATCTACATGGTCGAGAGCGGGCCCGTGGGAGGAGTGATGGCTGCTAGCGCTCTCGGCGAGGCGATGGGTGAGAAGAATATCATCACGCTCGACATAGGCGGAACTACTGCAAAGAGCACACTGATAGAAGATGGGAACATACGGGTGAACACGGACTATCAGCTGGGGCGGACTCGTTTCTTCTCCGGCCATCCCATAAAAGTGCCTGTGGTCGACATAGTGGAAATCGGGGCTGGAGGCGGAAGCATAGCTTGGATAGACGCTGGAGGCGCCCTGAGAGTGGGTCCGCGGAGCGCCGGCGCTGAACCTGGGCCAGCGTGCTATGACAAGGGCGGAACGGAACCAACCGTGGTGGATGCCAACCTACTTGCGGGAAGGCTGAATCCCGATTTCTTCCTTGGTGGACAAATGAAGCTCAATGTCGAGAACGCAAAGAACGCCGTTTCCAAGATAGCGAAGGGTTTCAACGTATCCGAGAGAGAGGCGGCTTTGGGAATTCTCAGGATAGCTAACTCCAACATGATAAACATGCTCAATTTGATCTCGATACAGCGAGGATACGATCCCAGGGACTTCGTTCTAATGGCCTTCGGCGGCGGCGGCGGCTTGCACGCGCCGATGCTAGCAAGAGAGCTACAAGTAGGAACCGTGATAGTGCCGCAGAACCCGTCTCATTTCTCGGCATGGGGCATGTTGCTGACAGACCTCAGACGTGACTACGTGCGAACCCGAGTCCTCGACG
>CAZUTN010000062.1:0-6397 GCA_964623365.1 uncultured Candidatus Bathyarchaeia archaeon | reverse complement strand
GCGATCACTTCTCCTTCGAAGATGACTCGTTTGCCCTCTAGCCGTTCCTTGACGAGCGCAACAATTTCTGGAACGCTACCAGTCACGTCGCTCAGCCTTCTGCTGAAGATGCGAACTTCATCCCCGCGTTTGTGAATCTGAATACGTGCGCCATCGTACTTGTACTCGAAAGCCGTGCCACGTTTGTGACATTCGAGGATCTCTAGGACGTTCGTGGCCATCTCTGCAAGCATGGGCCTCACTGGGTTGAACGGAACAATCTTCGCCGACACTATGGTGTCCGGCTTCGTAAGCGCCAGTTCTGCAACGCGCCCGATGTCTCCCATAATCATGTAGCCGCGACGCACGCTATCTAGGCTCAGCTTCGAAGAGGCCGAGATTGCAGCAAGCAGAACCCCATCTACTGCACCAACCTCCATCTCGCCAGAGATTAACCGGAATGCGTATTCTCTTTCGGGCTCGCTGAATCTTGAGAAGAGTCCGTGCAGGAGGTTCTCGGCTCTTTGTTGCCTGTCTTTCCCGCTGAGAGAAGCAAGACTGTCAAACGCCCTTCCAACATCTAGCAGACTCACCTTCATGTCTGAGAGAAGCAGAGGAGTCTGCAGACTATCCGCTTTGGCGAGTCTCCAAAGAGTTGCACCGCCCACGCCCAGCTTCTTAGCGTCCTGCTCACCGAACACGCGCCCAGTCAAGAATCGGACAGCAACCCCGATCTCCGCGGGTTCCAGAGATGATATGAAGTCTGAGATCAGCCGAATCTTCTGATTTCGACTCCTAGTCGCCTCAAGGCTAGCGCAGAGTCGCGCGAATGACTGGAACGGAGTAGAGGCAGCCATTTGTCTTGCTCACTTGTTCAACCAAGCACCCAAGCCGATCTCCGGCCTTCGCCTAGACAAGCTCTTCATCCTCTCCACCGCAATCTTCACCCTATCACGCGAGAACCCTCTTTCGCCGCACAAGAAACCGTACAGTCCTTCCTCATCCATGGTTTGGTGAGATGTTGAGTAGTCCACCTTGACGGTCGGGTGCAGAAAGATGTTCCGGAGAGTATCTACGTCGTTTGGAAGCCTCTGCCTCAGATTCTCTGGAAGCTTCTCGAGGGAACCGTGTTGCTTGACCAATTTGAGTGCGGTCTTGGGGCCTGTTCCCTTGACACCCTCGTTGAAGTCCGTTCCAATCAGTATTGCCAGGTCTACGAGTTGCTCGCGGGTGATGGCGTGATGACCGAGGACGCTTTGCAGCTCCATCAACTCGGGTGTGAGGGGACGAGACACACCACTGCTGGGTAGGAACTCACGGCCTGAAATCGTGAGGTACCGCACAAGACGCGGACTACCGAAGAGAAGAGCATCATAGTCTCGGCTGCTAGCGGCCCAGACATCCCCGCGTGAAGCCATGAATGCTGCCTGCGCTTCTCCCTCACCCAGAGCCTGCACGTATGGTATGCCCATCAACGATAGGAGACGCTTTGCGTCATCTATCATCGACTGATCCAGTTTGCTCATCATTACTGCCTTCGACCAAGCAGTCCGGAGGTCATGTTTTCGCAGGGCCTCATACCACTCTACCCTTGCCTTCTCCCTAGCAGCTCTTCTCTCAGCTAGGACTCTTGCTTTCAACGGGTGAGGCTGACCATCAAAGACGAACACGAACCGCAAATCATAGTCCAGCATCAGCCTTGTTGACCGAAAGAGCAGCCCTGCCAAATGCGAGGTTGTCCTGCCCTGAGGGTCTTTGAGCGAAATCCCGTCTGGCGTCCTGATGAGCGACAGGAATTGATAGAGCATGTTATTCGCGTCTACGGCAAGCGTTCTTCCGTGCAAGTCCTTGGGCCTAATCTCCTTTCGGACGGCGATGGGTCGAAGATTGCAGCCCAACCAGGAGACATCCGAGAACTCTTGAGCGCACCAAGGGCATATGCGATGAGACTGGCTGGCTAAGCGTGAGCTAGGTAGCTGTTGACAGCTCTAACGTCGAACCTGTCGGACTCAAGGGTCGCGCGTATGAAGTTGAAGAATCGCCTTCTGTTATCGCTGGACAACGTGGGATACCAGATTGGATTTGCAACCACCAAGCTCCTCCAAGCATAGAACGGCTGGATGACTTCGAGCAACCCATCATCTCCTGTCCTGTCCAAGTAATCCTTCATGAACAATTCGTAGAGTTGCTCGAATGGGCCAACTAGGGCACCGTGCGCTTGTAGTGAGAAAAGGATGTAGTTGATGGACATGGACGCGATATCGTCGGCGGGTTCACCCCACTCCCCCCGGCTCCTGTCTAGTACTGTGAAGTCCGTTCCCTTCCGGAACATCACGTTGAAAGGATGGAAGTCGCCGTGGACTCTGCGCAGACAACGGGACTTGCGTTTGAGCTTCCACCTCCACTCAACGCACTTCTTCTCAATCTCTTTCAGCTCGTCCTCTTGCAGGTAGTCTGTTTCCTCTGGATAGCTGTCGATCAGCCCCATGATGCATTCCCCGTGACCAACCAGATCTCGGGCTCTTCGTACGTACAAGTCGGGCGCGTTCTTCTTGACCTTGTGAACGCGAGCGATGTAGTCCGATAGAGCAATGCATCTCTTGGAGTCCATTGCGGCAAAGACGCCTGTGTCCCTGATCCTCTCAAGATCTCTGTAGTACCCTTCCCCCTCAACCTTATCGAGTAGAATGAAGAACTCCGAGAAGCCGCCGACCGACTTCAGCTCTCCGTTCTTCGTGAATATCCCGACATCGATTGATCTAACGTGTCTAGGTAGGCGATTGAAAGTGGAGTGAGCGAGCAGTAGCGAGTGAGCTCTGTCGCAGGGAAAGTCGTGGCCAAAACCGCCGCGGCGCATGGTTCCCAACACGACACTCTTCTTCTCTCCGCCGCGAACGGCGTACTCGACCAAGTATGGTGTGCCGAAACCGAACCCCTTCAGCCTCGCAACAGGCCTGCCCTTCTTTGGCTTTCGAAACGGTTCTACACAGATGATCTTGACCGGCTGCTTCTCTAGCGTTGCCAAGTAATCCCTAACAGCACCTAGCCCAAGATCAGCCATGCGGGGCGCTTCCGGTTCACCTAGACCTTCTTTTCCATACAAAACGCTAGCGCTTTGTCGCTCTTGAGTGCCAGATCCAACCAGACTCCGTTAGAAGAAATCGCACCATCTCTTCGGCGGACTGAGTGGGCCTGACGCGGAAGGTGTCCAATGTGAGTTCAGCCGAGAGCGGCTCCTCATATGGGACGCCCAGTCCGGGAACAGTCTTGCTGGCGCCCATCTTCGCCTTGAGATAGATCCCTGACGGCGCCCCGAACCTCCTCTTTCTCCTTCTTTCACGCTCCATACAGACCTCGACGGGACACTCCAAGTATACCTCGGCAAACCTCCTGATGCTTTGTCTCGCCGCGTCACGATATCTTCTTCTGTTCGCAGTGGCGTCGATGATCACGTTCACGCCGTTCTGCGTGAGCAGCTTCGCAACACAAACCAAAGCTCCGTAGACCACGTCCCTTTCCTCTTCACTGTACTTGGGGCGAGGCGTCAGAACTTCTCTCACCATCTCAATGGAGAGGACCTGAGAGCGAATTCGATGCCGGAGCAGTTTTTTCTTCACGATACGGGCGAGCGTGGATTTGCCGCTGCCCGGCATTCCCGTAAGCCAGATGGCCCACCCGCTCATGCTCAGACCTTCAGATCAAATTCGCCAATTGCCAGATAACAGGAGATGGCTGACTTGTCTGCTTTCTTCATGTCTGATATGTTCAAGATCGATTCGAGCTGGAAAAGTATAAAAGGCATCCGAAGATTGTGCAGCCCACTTTCGAGAGTGAAGATAGGAGAACGAGATGCCCCGTTACAAGACGACAACGGAGATCATGAAGATCATCGAGAACAAGGACCAGATCCGAAAGGCGTAGGCGTCAGCCTCGCCCGGAACATATTGGGATAATCGCGCACGTCGACCACGGCAAGACTACGATGAGCGACTCGCTTCTAGCAGCCGCTGGTCTCTTGTCTCCTTCCGTCGCAGGCACCGCTTTGGCATTGGACTACATGGAGGAGGAGCAGAAACGTCAGATGACCATCAAGGCGGCCAACGTCAGCCTGCTGCACGAACGCAGCGGAACGGCGTACGTGATCAACCTCATCGACACTCCCGGGCACGTAGACTTCTCGGGAAGAGTGACTCGTTCGATCCGCGCCATCGACGGCGCCGTAGTGGTCGTGGACTCGGTTGAAGAAATCATGGTCCAGACGGAGACCGTGACGAGGCAAGCGCTTGAGGATAGAGTCCGTCCGGTCCTTTACATCAACAAGATCGACCGACTGATCAAGGAGCTGCGACTCTCACCCGAACAGATCCAAGAGAGGATCTCACGTATTATCGCCGAGTTCAATCGACTTGTGAATCTTTACGCTGAGCCGGAGTACCGTGACAAGTGGACAGTGAGCTTCGCGGGGAACACGGTCGCCATGGGCTCCGCGAAGGATCGATGGGGTTTCACAGCCGAGGTTGCAGAGGCGAAGGGCATCAAGTTCTCAGATGTTGTAGACGCGTACATGAACGCCAAGGTTGACCAACTGCGAGAGAGAGCGCCACTCCATGAGGCCATACTGACCATGGCCGTGGAGGCTATGCCTCCGCCTCATGTTGCGCAGAAGTACCGAATCCCGAAGATCTGGAAGGGCGATCTGAACAGCGAGGTCGGCCAGGCGATGATAAACTGCGATGACAAGGGCCCCGCAGTCATGGCGGTCACGAACATCGTTGTTGACCCACAAGCGGGCGTCGTCGCGTCCGGGCGGCTCTTCTCGGGCACGCTGAAAGAAGGGACCATGATCCACCTCATGGGCGCTCGAGCCGATCAGAGGATACAGCAAGTCTGCATCTTCATGGGACCGTACCGGGAAATCGTCGGGACGCTCATCGCAGGTAACATACCTGCTCTCCTGGGGCTGGACGCGGCGAGGGCTGGCGAGACACTCGCAGAACAGAAGGATGTGGTGCCCTTCGAGGCTGTGAAGTACGTCACGGAGCCGGTTGTGACGATGGCGGTTGAGCCAAAGTACAGCCGCGACCTTCCCAAGCTCGTTGACACGCTCAGAAGACTGTCGATTGAGGATCCCAACCTTGTGACCATGATCAATGAGGAGACCGGCGAGTACCTGATCTCCGGCATGGGTACGCTTCATCTGGAGATCGCTACCACGCTGATAACCAAGACGGGGCTTGAGATCGTCACGTCTAACCCGATCGTAATCTACAGGGAGAGTGTGCGTGCTCCGGCTGGTCCATTTGAGGGCAGATCACCGAACAAGCACAACAAGATCCACATCCAGATCGAGCCGCTCGGCGAGGAGACGATCGGCATGATCAAGAAAGGCGATATCGGCGAGTACATGGACAAGCATGCGATGGCCAAGGTCCTCCGAGAGAAAGGCTGGCCGGCTGACGAGGCGCGCGGCGTTTGGGCTGTCGAGGATTCCGGAAACATGCTGATCGAGGTCACAAAGGGAGCGCAATTCCTTCAAGAGGTCAAAGATATGGTCCTTGCCGGGTACCGGTGGGGCCTGAAGGAAGGGCCGATCGCCTACGAGAGCATCAGAGGCACGAAGCTCAAGATAACAGACATCTCACTCCACGAGGACCCCGTCCACCGTGGACCCGCTCAGATAATGCCCATGACTCGAAGAGCCATGTTCGCCGCATTCATGTCGGGAAATCCAACGCTGCTAGAACCTGTTCAGAAGATAACGGTGAAGGCTCCTCCGGACCTGCTGGGAGCCGCTACCAGCGTCATCTCGCAGAAGCGGGGAAAGGTTCTCTCCGTGGACCAGAGAGGGCACCTCGTGTATGTTGTGGGAGAACTTCCCACCTCTGAGACATTCGACCTGTCAGAAGTCATGCGAAGTGCCACGGCTGGAAGAGCTTTCTGGGGGCTAGAATTCTCTCACTGGGCACCCGTCCCGGGGTCAATGATTAACCAGGTAGTCGCAGACGTGAGGAATAGGAAGGGCCTGCCTCCCGAGCCTCAGAAGGCAGAAGACTTCATGGAAGCATGAGGCGAAACCCGGCCTCCACCCTGAGCAACTCCCAAATCCTCACTATGCCGCAACTGCATCTACGTTGACTAGCAGCCGGCTCTTGGGCTAGCTGATGCGGGCGTGCGGCCCATCGTACCCCCTGTAGGATACAGGGTTGCACTGTAGCGTGGTGTGTCTTGCGGCTTGGCGGATGAGGTCGAGCGGATGTCTTGTGAGTAGCTGGGTCGGAACTGCGGCATTCTCTTTGGGTGTATGCCCGTCCGGTGGCATGTGTGGTTTAGGCCTAGCTTTGTTCATGGCGGGTGTTATCCCCGTGAAAAACGGGAATCTGCATCTCTGGCCGGGCCTATTTTGAGCCTCTTTCGCTGG
>CAZUTN010000061.1:4116-6455 GCA_964623365.1 uncultured Candidatus Bathyarchaeia archaeon | reverse complement strand
ACACGGCGAGAAGGATCGTCTGGTACCAATCAGCCAATCACAAGAACTGTACGATCAACTCAAGCTCGCTCATGTGCCCGCGACGTTGATAGTAGTCAAGAACGCGGGACATGGTTTCGCACGAGTTGCTGGAAGAATCAGTCCGACACGGTCCGAGATCACGAAGATCATCGCCGATTTCTTCGATCGAGATCTAGGGCAAGCGGGCGGAGCAGGCCAAAGTGAGTTGAGCCGGCTCAAGATGCGTATCGAAAGGCCGTTGGTGCGCGGGACTTGCCTTGACGGGGATGCAACGGTTGTGGCAACAGGAGCCGCCGAGAAGGTCGGTGCCTACTTGGCGAGGGAATTGACTCGAAGCCAATAGGCTTCGACCGCCTCGATCTGTTCCGGGACTTCGGGTCCTCGACCGCGCTTCTTGCGAACAAGTTCCAAGGCATCCTTCGCAGTGAGACCTTTGTGCACGAGGTAACACGCCAGTATCACGCCGGATCGGCCGATACCTGCGTTGCATGAGACGCCAACTGCAACGCCGGTCTTGAGACGTGAGTCGACGTATTTGGTGATTCTGTCGATCTGTACTGGGGTCGGTGCTTCGAAGTCCGGAATTGGTTCGTTGTAGTCCTGCAACCCTACCTCGCTGATTTCGCTTGTTGTCACTCGTGATTCATGTGGCTCGATGAGTCTCACCAAGGCACCCACACCCTGTTGCTTCAACGAGATGAGCTCAGATCTTGACCGTGGAGCTCTTGACCCTCCAAGTTTCTCGTCGATCACCCAGCTGAAGTTCAGATCCATGATTCTTGCCTTCTGTTCTCAAGAGGCCTCTTGAGGATTCCGTTCAATCATCTTGCGTAAGAAGTACTCACCTGCTCTGTAAGAGCTCCGGACGAGCGGGCCAGAAGCGACGTACCGAAACCCCAACTGCTCGGCCACCTTTCGATAATAGCTGAACCTGTCAGGTGGGACATATTCCACCACGGGAAGATTGCGTGGCGAAGGTCTAAGGTACTGACCCAACGTTAGGAAATCTGTACCAACTGCTCGAAGGTCACGCAGTGTCTGAATTACATCTCCCTCTCGCTCGCCCAATCCGAGCATAAGCGAAGACTTCGTAAAGATACGCGGGCCGAGCTCTTTCACGTGTTCAAGGACTGCTAGTGACTGACGATAGCTTGCCCTCGGATCTCTCACTTTCGGCGTCAGCGGCTCTATAGTCTCCAGGTTGTGACCAATCACGTTAGGGCGTGCTTGAACGATTCTTTGAATCTCCGCCAGATTTCCCCCAAGATCGGGAATCAAAGCTTCAATGCCCACATCAGGAGCGAGACTCCTTATGGCGGTGATCGTTTGAGCGAAGTGTGAGGCACCACCGTCCGGCAAATCGTCTCGGTCAACGGAGGTGATCACAACGTACTTCAATCCAAGGTCTTTGACCGCGTTCGCAACGTTCGCGGGCTCCTCAGGGTCCAAGATGCCGTTTGGCTTTCCGCTCTTGACATTGCAGAACTGACAAGCGCGTGTGCAGATCTCGCCCATTATCATGAAGGTCGCGGTGCCACTCCCCCAGCATTCTCCCACGTTTGGGCAGTGAGCCTCTTCACATACGGTGTGCAATGAGTACTGCTTCGTCAGTTCCTTGAGACGCGCATACGCCGGTCCCGAAGGGGCTTTTGCCCTCACCCAATCGGGTTTGGAAGATGAGCCCATCACGAAACGCGCATCATCACAGCGTCAGCGTGACTATAAACCTTCACAGAAAAAGGCGCGAGGCGCTTCCTACGATGAATTAATGCGCTTCGGCTAGATGACGAAACCAAATGCCCCGGCAAACCGCTCGACTGCTCTGAACTCGTTCAAGAACTCGATACCTTTCTGTGTAAGCTTGTAGAATCGGTCGTTCTCGTTGACTACCTCTTCAATCACGCCAAGGGTCTTCAGCTCCTCCAAGTACTTGAGCAGTCGGTCGTGGGATAGGTTCGCACCGTACAGGATCCGAGTTGGTTTGGCACGATTGTCTTCACGTTGGATGACCCGCATGACATCTACGTAGATTCTCATTTGTGACCGGTACTTTGGCAGTTTCTGCGTCATTTGGTGCCGGTCACCCGCAGAAGCATCGAGAGCAGCGAGAGAAAGCCAAGGAGCTGAAGCAAGTGCCCGATCACGAACAGCAGCGGGCCGAGCGGCATCAGGATGAAGAGCAGGTGGCTCAAAGCGAGCATGAGAAAGCCCAGAAACACGAGCAAGGCGTTTCGGTCTTTTGTCGCTGAGTAGTTGAGGCCAGTTTGAACGGTGATGTAGAAGACGAGGAAGAGCAGCAGGATCTCCGAAACCGGATG
>CAZUTN010000061.1:0-4016 GCA_964623365.1 uncultured Candidatus Bathyarchaeia archaeon | reverse complement strand
CAGTGCGAAACTGAAGTGAACGTACAACAGCGTTCTCTGTTTCGCCAGTCTGTACCCTTTGAACGCTTCGTAGGCTATGGCCAAAGCGATAATGAAGGCCACGAATTCCATGAGGCTGTCGAAGCCGACGAACCAGAGGGGACCGACCAAGACTTTCGACACCGTTCCGTGTCAAACGTTCTAGGGAGCTATTGTACGTTATGGACGCTCCGTACAGCTCTACCTGCGAGCGATCTGGGAGCGAAGTCTCGCTAGATCGCGCCTTCTGCTTCGAGTCGTTCCACGTCTTTCATCGAGTATCCAAGTTCTTGCAGAATCTGGAGCGTTTGCTCGCCAAGCCTAGGCGGAGGTAGTCTGACAGTCAATGGATTCTGGGACAGTCGGATCGGCGTGGCAAGCTGATTCAACCTGCCGAACGCTTCCGTGTCCATTTCGAAAACCATGTTTCTTGATTTCACATGGGGATCGACTGGAACCTCACCCACGCCGTACACTGGAGCGCAGGGAATCTCTCGCTCGTTCAGGATTCTGACCCACTCATCACGAGTCTTCTGACGGAACAGTGCGGCTAGATCTCCACGGATCCGCTCCGCTTCCTCGTCCATGGCAAACTGCTGATCTTGGTATTTGTCTAGTCCCAATGTCTTGCACAGTTCGACCCAGAACTTGGGCTCAAGAGGGGCTACGGAGATGAATCTCCGGTCTGCGGTCTCGTAGACGTTGTAGAAAGGCGCCGCACCTGACAGAAGTAGCCTACCTCTCTCCGTTGGTAATCCAGCATAGTGGAAGCTCAGCGGCATGATCATCGACGCGACCGCCACATCCATGAGCGAGATATCAATGAACTCACCTTTTCCGGTCTTCTCTCTTCGGTAAAGTGCTGTCATGATCGCGATGGCCGCGTAAATTGCGCCCTGTATGTCAGCGATTTGAATGGCGGGGATGACAGGCGGGCCCCCCTTGAGCCCAGTAGCTCCAATTGCTCCGCTGTACGCTGTGTAGGTTAGGTCATGACCGACCAAGTCACGGTAGGGTCCGGACTGTCCGTAGCCAGATATGGAGCAGTAGACTAAGCGTTCGTTGATCTTGCTCATGGTCGGATACCCGACGCCAAGTCTCTCAGCAACTCCAGGCCGAAAACTCTCAACAAGAACTTCAGACTTCCTTGCGAGCTTGTAGACCACTTCCTGAGCTTCGCCGTTTTTGAGGTTGAGTGTTATGCTTCGCTTGTTTCGGTTGAGCATCAGGAAAGCAGCGCCAGTGTCTCCGATGAAGGGCGGTGCGGCGCGTGCGTAGTCACCTATTTGCGGTTGTTCGATCTTTATCACATCAGCGCCAAGGTCGCCCAAGATCATTGTGCAAAGTGGGCCTGGCATGAGTCTACTGAGGTCTAGAACACGCAAGCCATCTAGTGGGGCCATCGCTATCTCTGATGTGATATGAGAACGTCATACAATATTACAGTGACCGAGTGCCCGACCCCGATGTGTCTCGGCTGTCCAGAGCGCCCGGAGGATCCCCTCAGCTCCGCTACGGGGTGGCCATCATCATGAGCTTGCCTTCGGAGAAGTATCCTTTCAAACCGCATAACTGACAGACGGCGCCCAGTCGGAACCCTGAGTCCTCTTCATAGTAGACATTCAAAGCGTCTCTGAGGCATCTGGGACACCGGTTTCCTGAGCTTTTCTCCATCCCTGTTCAGGACAGTAATGAGGCCGCTCCGATATAGCCACGAGACGTGACTGAAACTACTCACCCGTATTCCGTCCGTAAGCAGCGCTTCACGGCCTAGGAGCGGAAACGCTGACGCGCCTTGCACTAAGCTTCAAGGGAATAGAGCGGAAGTGCAAAGAGCTCCTTGCAGGGAATCAAGCAGAATGTTACATCATAACAGCATTGAATGCGCCTTGAGACAAGGCAGGAAGGCATAATAGTACGCTCACTGACAACGCCAAAAATCGTGGTGTTTACGATGTCCGTGAAACTATCGTCAGGTAAAGAAATACCCGTTGAGATGCACAAAACGAGGATGATCCAGAAGATTTCGTTGCCGTCAGTGGACGAACGACTTGGAGCGATCCAAGAGGCAGGCTACAACACGTTTCTGCTCAAGACCAAGGACATCTTCCTCGACATGCTTACCGATAGCGGCGTAAACGCCATGAGCGATAACCAATTTGCCGGCATGATAAGAGCTGACGACGCCTACGCTGGCAGCATGACTTTCTACGAGTTCGCCGAAGCCGTGCGAGATGTCCTTGGCTATGAATATGTGATGAACGTTCACCAAGGCAGAGCGGCGGAGCACCTGATACCGAAAGTTCTCGCCAAATCGGGCGATGTCATCCCCACAAACTACCATTTTACGACCACCAAAGCGCACATGGAACTGTTAGGGGCAACATGCCTAGAGATCTATATCGATGAGGCGCTGAACACGCAAAGCACCCACCCCTTCAAGGGTAGCATGGATCCACAGAAGTTGAGGGATGCCATCAAGAAGCATGGCAGAGAGAAGATACCGTTTGTTCGGATGGAGGCGACGGCCAATCTCCTGGGCGGACAACCTTTCTCCATGGAGAACTTGAAGGAGATCAAGCGCATCTGCACCGAGAATCGCATTCCGCTGGTCATCGATGGGAGCCTAATCTGCGAGAATGCCTACCTCATAAGACAAAGGGAAAAAGGATACCAGAACAAGACCGTCGCAGAGATAGTCAAAGAGATGTGTGGCGTTGCGGACCTGTTCTACATGAGTGGAAGAAAGAACACGAGCGTTAGAGGAGGCTGTATTGCAACAAACAACCAGAAGCTGTTTGATACCATAAAGCCCTGGCTTCCAGTGTATGAAGGCTTCTTCACCTATGGGGGCATGTCTATGAGGGAAATCGGTGCCATGGCCGTTGGAATGAGAGAGATGGTGGACCCTGGTGTCGCAGGCTGCGCAGTCGAACAAGTCAAGTACTTCGTCAATAGGCTCGTGGAAGCAGGGATCCCAGTCGTTACGCCGCCAGGCGGATTAGCCTGTCATCTCGACGCGAGGAGATTCTTGCCACATGTTCCTCAGCCTCAGTATCCGGCGGGAGCGTTGTCAGCTGCACTCTACTTGGCTTCCGGGATAAGGAGCATGGAGAGAGGCACGGTTTCAATGGACAGGGACAAGGAGGGAAAGGAGATGCTTGCCGACCTAGAACTGACGAGGATTGCAGTTCCAAGGAGAGTCTACACAATATCGCACATTGAATATGCGGTTGACAGAGTATGCTGGCTGTACAAGCACAGAGATCTAGTAAAAGGGCTGAAGTTTGCGTACGAACCGCCGGTGCTCAGGTTCTTCCTCGGGAAGTTGGAAGCGATCGAGAATTGGAGCAAAGATCTGTGTGACGCGTTCAAGAGAGAACTTGGCGAGCAGTAAGCGCTGATTCCTGGCATGGAAACGACACGAAATCTTGCGTATCCTCTACCTTTCATATGAATGGCATGATAATTCACGAACGGTGTCTACCTTACTGGCGACTAGATATCGCACAGAAGCAGCTCCTGAGGAAAGCCCAGTTGGGTTGAGCTACGTCCAACATGCAAGAGCAGCCTCCAACATCTTCAACGACTCGCGAGTATCGTCTGCCGGAGGCCAACTGCCCGTCGTGTAATGGCACTGGACTCGACATCGTTGAGGTGGAATACAATGTTGAGAGTTTCGGTCCGGTACTCATGTCCATCACTAGGTGCATTTCTTGCGGCTTCAGGCATAGTGACGTGTTCTCTCTCTTGACTCATGAGCCAACAGCCACAAGCGTGAGGGTAGTATCCCGCGGAGATCTGAAGATCCGCGTTGTTCGCGGCAACACGGCTACAATACTGGTGCCAGAACTCGGCGTGTCGATACAGCCCGGCCTGAACAATGAGGGATTCATCTCCAACATTGAGGGCGTACTCGCGAGGATTCAGGATGTCGTGCGTTTCTTGGCGCGTTCGCTCAATGGACGGAGGAAGCAGAGGGCGGGTCAGGTGCTTGC
>CAZUTN010000060.1:0-6500 GCA_964623365.1 uncultured Candidatus Bathyarchaeia archaeon | reverse complement strand
GACTGGGAGCACACCTCGCCATTGTTGGTGGAGAGAAGAAGGTGGGATTGACGTTGAGCTTCCGCTCCACGAGCGAATTCTTCTCGCACACCGAGTTTCATCTTGGCCGAGATCTAGCGACGGCTCTAGGCGAGACCATGAACGGTGCCGGTGGAGGCCATTCCACTGCTGCTGGCGCGACTGTCCGAGGGAATATCGATGAAGCACTAAGGAAATCCGTTGAGCTGTTCAGAGCATACCTCGATCGAAAACGAGCGGCGGCCGAATGAAAGGCTATATGGCGCAGCCGAGATAGGGCGCGCAACTCGGAAGATAGTAGTTACCCAAAAAGACGTTATGTCGAGGCAGGGGGCGGCGAGAGGCAGCAAGGACTTGGCGATCATTCGGGCCGATCATCTAACATTCACATATGCTGGCGCATCAAAGCCTTCGATTGAAGACATCTCTTTTGATATCTCTTCTGGGGAGTTCGTCGTCCTTACGGGCCCAAGCGGATGCGGGAAGACGACGATCTGCCGGTGTCTGAACGGGCTGATTCCGAACTTCTACTCCGGCGACTTCACCGGTGAGCTTGTCGTTGACGGTATGAATGTGAAAGAGCACACGACAGCCGAGCTGGCATCGCATGTGGGCTTGGTATTCCAGAACCCTGAGAATCAGCTCTTCTCTCTGAGCATCGAAAGAGACGTTGCGTTCGGCCCAGAGAACTTGGGTCTGCACAGAGATGAGACAAGGAAACGTGTCGACTGGGCTCTCGAAGTAACCGGGATCACCGGTCTCAAAGACAAGCCGCCCTATGAGCTCTCTGGCGGCCAGCAGCAGAGAGCAGCCATTGCTGCTGTTCTGGCGATGCAGCCAAAAGTCATGGTTCTTGACGAGCCCACGTCCTTTCTCGATCCCAAGTCAGCGTTGGAGATCCTCGAAGTCATCTCCAATCTGAACAAACAACTGGGAATCACAATCATCCTAGTCGAACATAGGCTTGACATTGTCTCGAAACACGCGAAACGAGTCGTCGTGATGGACAATGGAAGAATCGTCCTTGACGGAATTCCAAGAGATGTCTACGGAGAGCAAGCCCGGTTGATTGGAATCGGCCTTCCGCGAGTGACCACGCTTTTCAACTTGTTGCAGAAGGAGGGACTCGAGTTCTCTCGGACCCCGACTACAGTTGACGACGCAGCCGGCCAGCTGAGGAAGATGCTAAGCGGATGATAGAGACCGAAGGCCTGAGGTTCGCGTATCTAGGTTCTTCAGAAGTGCTCCGCGGCATCGACTTGACCATTAACGACGGGGAATTCGTCGCGATCATGGGAGAGAACGGAGCGGGAAAGACAACTCTCGTGAAGACTTTCAACGGCCTTCTCTTGCCGACCGACGGAACAGTGAAGGTGGACGGTGCCAACACGCGGGAATCCAGTGTCGCAAGGCTTTCCAAGGACGTGGGGCTGGTGTTTCAGAACCCAGACCACCAACTCTTCTCTGAGACCGTTCGAGAGGAGCTGGCATTCTCCCTCAGGAACTTCGGGTACGGCGAGGATACGATTCAACGAAGAGTCGCGACGATCCTGGAGACACTCGACCTGGGTAGGTACTCTGATTCTTCGCCTTTCGTCCTCAGCGGGGGAGAAAGGAAGAGAGTTGCACTGGCGGCGGTACTGGTCTGGAACCCCAAGCATATCATCCTTGATGAACCAACAATCGGCCAGGATTACCAGCAGAAAGACCGGCTCAGGAACTTCATCGTGCAGTTGAACGCTCAAGGAAAGACTGTGATAATCATCACTCACGATGTCGAATTCGTCGCGGAGTGCAAACCCCGGATCGTTCTGCTTTCCAAGGGATGGATCATAGGCGACGGACCAGCGGAAGAGATCATGTCCGACGAGCAGCTGCTTGAGAAGGCTTCGCTGACGCGTCCACAAATAGGCGAGCTGATGCATCAGCTCAGAGACTTTGGGTTGTCGGATCGCGCGATAGATGTCTACTCTGCCGAACAGGCGATCCTACGCGCGCTAGGGAGGAAGAGGTAGTTGTCGCTCAAAGTCTTCGATGGCTTCAAGTTTGCGAAGCTTCGCACGCCGATCCACACGATGGATCCGCGTGCAAAGTTCGTCATGACCATCGGCTTGTTCGCTGTCGCTCTTCTCTTTTCGAACATCTATGTGCTGATTGTCCTCTTTCTCGTTCAAGTCCCGATCGTCTACACGGCGAAGTCATGGAGGAAGTGGGCATCCTCCATGAGGGCGGGCTTCCTTCTCGCAGTTCTCATATTCGTTATGAACTTCCTCTTCGGGTCAACGCTTGTGTTCTCAGCAGCGATGACGCTTCGGTTCGTGTCATTGATGTCAGCCTTCTCACTTTTCTTCATGACGACGTCACCCGACGACATTGGACTAGCACTTGAGCAGGCACGCGTTCCGTACACGCTGTCTTTCACATTCACCACGGCCGTTAGACTAGTTCCGACCATGGCGCTCGACGCTCAAACGGTCATTGACGCGCAGCGATCCAGAGGATTGGAGCTGGACAAAGGCAACTTCATGAAACGAATCAGGAACTACATACCCATCCTGATTCCTCTAATTGTCTCTGCGATCAGGAGAAGCATCGAGCTCGCTGAAGCCCTTGAGTCCAGAGGGTTCGGAGCCAACCCGAACCGTAAACCGCTCGTTGTGCTCCGGATGAAAGGCACCGACTACCTCGTTATCGCGTCGACGATCCTAATGGCCGCGTTGGCGGTGTACGTGTACCTATACGTCCCACTCCCAGCGCTGGACATTCCGATCACGATGCCAAAGATCTTCCCTTGGTTCTAAGCGGAGCGACAGCCCTGCTTGGCTACGAGAACCAGCAAGTTTCGATGGACAGCCGCACCGACTGGACAATGGCAAGAGTAAAGAATACTCCACTCGTTCTAACGTATGATCGGGATCAATTTGCGGGTCGCTGCGTATCAGCGCGCTACTCAGGACCTCGTCGAGAGTGTGCGAGAGTCTCTGTGCACGGTGGACCTGGCGCACGTCGAGAAGATGGTGGGAGAGATGCTCGCCTCGACCAATCGGCGTATTCTTGTTCTGGGCGCTGGAAGATCAGGCCTGATTGGACGAGCTTTCGCCATGCGACTCATGCACCTCGGTTTCCACGTCTATGTCATGGGAGAGACCATTACACCATCAATCGG
This sequence comes from uncultured Candidatus Bathyarchaeia archaeon, assembly GCA_964623365.1. Classification (GTDB taxonomy): domain Archaea; phylum Thermoproteota; class Bathyarchaeia; order 40CM-2-53-6; family 40CM-2-53-6; genus CAVPLU01. The sequence continues at coordinate 3,316 of CAZUTN010000060.1, read as the reverse complement.
AAAGGGTGACTTGATCATCGCGCTTTCTGGATCCGGCACGACCAAACTTGTGGTAACCGCAGCCGAAATCGGGAAGACGGTTGGCGCAAAGATCGTTGCCATAACCTCCTACGCTGATTCAGACCTCACGAAGCTGGCGGATCAGGTTGTCATCATCAAGGGGCGGACGAAGGTCGCGGATGAGAAGGACTACTTCCTACGGCAGCTCATGGGAGACCATGAGCCAATGGCTCCGCTTGGCACCGTCTTCGAGATCAGCCTGATGACCTTCCTGGACGGGATCGTTGTCGAGCTCATGAGCCGCCTGGGCCTCACGGAAAGCGAACTCAGGAAGCGACACGCCACAATCGAATAAGAGAAACGGAGAACCGCTCAGTCGTGAATGCAATGTGCTCGATTTCAAAGAAACCCAGCGCTTGAATCCGTGTAGTGAAAGACTTTTCTGCAGTCTAGGGAACACGTCTTTTCGATGGGGTAGCTATTGTCTCTCCTGATTCGAGATTGTTCGTGGATCGTAACCCAGGACGCCTCGAGAAACGTTCTGAGAGACCGTTCCGTCTACATTGAGGAGGGACGTATCGCAGAGATCGGAAAGAAAACGCCCAATGAAGCAGATCACGTCTTGGACGGCCAGCAGATGATCTTGCTCCCCGGCTTGATCAACACACACACGCACATCCCAATGGTGATCTTCAGAGGATACGCGGACGATATGCCGCTCCAAGAATGGCTCAGCGAGAAGATCTGGAAGCTGGAGCCGAACATCACACATGAGACGTGCTACTGGGGAACGACGCTCGGCTGTCTGGAAATGATTGCCTCTGGCACGACGACCTTCAACGACATGTACTTCTTCGTTGAGGACGTGGCACGGGCTGTGGCCGATGCGGGCCTGAGAGCAGTCCTATCTTCTGTCATCATAGAGGTCAGCCCGGATCCGAAACTCCACAGAGACAACGCCGGCAAAGTGCTTGACTTCCTGAAAGGGCTCAGAAACCCCCTCGTGACGCCTGCGATAGCGCCACATGCAGTCTATTCGTGCTCCGAGGAGACTCTCCTCTGGGCGAAGGCACGAGCTGACGAAGAACGGATTCTGGTCCACACTCACATAGCTGAGACGAAGCCCGAGCAGGCCGATATTGAGAACAAGCGAAAACAGAAGGTCGTTGAATACCTGAACGACATTGGATTCCTCGGCGACAACGTCGTTGGGGCACACTGTGTCTGGCTGAGCACCAACGAAATCAAGCTACTCGCTCAGTCCGGCACGAAGGTCGCCCATTGCCCAGTATCGAACATGAAGCTCGCAGTTGGCGCAGCGGCACCGGTCCCAGACATGCTGCAAAACGGAATCTGCGTTGGGCTCGGGACCGACGGGGCGGCAAGCAACAATACGTTGAACATGTTCGAAACGATGAAGGTCTGCGCCCTTCTGCACAAACACTCGCGCTGGGATCCTACAGTACTACCGGCTCAGAAGACGCTCGACTTGGCAACGATTGAAGGAGCGAAAGTTCTGGGGATGGAGAAGAAGATCGGAAGCATAGAAGTAGGCAAACAAGCTGACCTTATTCTTGTGGACACTCGTTCGCCGAATCTGATGCCCATCCATGGAAGAGACACGGTCACCTCCGATCTCGTGTATTCAGCGGGCCGTGCGAACGTTGACACGACGATTGTCAACGGCCGCATCCTGATGGCGAGACATCAGTTTACCACTCTAGATCCGAGCGCGATCTTGCAGAACGTCAGCAAGGCGACAGAAGATCTGGTCGCCCGCTCTACACACTCTTCCTAGCTTCCAAGTCGGCGCGAACGATTCTAAGATAGCCGGAATCAGCCCTCCAGACCGGTTCGGCCTCAGCAATTCGTATTCGCCTCGAGAAGATTGGCGCGTCAGTAACAAATGTCTCAGCTTCACCGCCTTCAAAAGCGAGATTGATTCCGTGTCTCACACTCATCTTCTCAAGCTCGTTCAGCGCTTCGATGTCGATGAGACGCCCGAGCCAGCTTTGGCTGAAGCCCTTCGCCATGCACGCGGTTAGAATGAACTCGAAACCCATCTCGATTTGCTCTCTGAGTAGGCGTTTGGGGCTCATCCTCCACAGAGGAGCTATGGCTCGGATTCCAAGGCCATCGCAGATGTGATCTATTCGGGATTTCTGATACTCACTTGCAATGGACCCCGTCACTACACATTCTATCCCGAGCTTCGTGACTAGTCTTGAGAGTGACTGCCGGAGTGCGGTCAGCTCTTCCTCCTTCACTCCGGAGGTCTTGGCAGTCACGAGCGGAAGGTCCAGTGCATTCGCCTGAAGGCCCGTCCACTCGACAGCCGGGTGGTGAAACATCCACGAATCTTGCCGTTCCGGGATCATCGTGAGAAGACATGCCACATCGTGAGCTTGATGAATGGCACACCAGAGAGCAAACGTGCTGTCTTTCCCCCCGCTGAATAACACACAAACCCGCATGACAGGCGCCCGCTACAATGGACCGCCAAGTGCTCCCTTTCTGGCGAACTGTTGATCGTACAGGTTACGTAGTCTCTGCAGCGTGTCGATATCGTCAATGTTCTTATCGTCTCTGATTCTCGTGACCCTTGCGAATCTAAGGGCGAAGCCGGATCTGTAGTGGGGGCTTCGTTGAATCTCGTCATACGCGACCTCAACAACGACCTTCGGTTTGACGGTTACTTTGAATTCAGTTTCGGAGGACTTGAGTTCTAGAAGTCTTTTGGTCATCTCTCTGAACTCGTCGTCTGTCAAGCCTTTGAATGTCTTCCCTACCACGAGAAGCTGACCGGTATTCTCGTCCCGTACCGCGAGGTGATAATTGGACAGCCAGCCCGTTCTGCGGCCGTATCCCCATTCGGCCGCAACAATGGCCACGTCCAGCGTTTCAGCTTTCTTTAGTTTGAACCATCTCTTTCCCCTTTTTCCGATCTCGTATGGGCTGTCTAGGGCCTTCGCCATCAGGCCCTCATGCCCTTCGGCGAGCGACTGCTCGAAGAGAAGTTGAATCTCATCCTCGTCTCTGCTAACGATGCGCGAGGCGAGCAAACCAAGAGGAGCCTCTCGTTCTAGGATCCGTCGTCTGTCGGCGTAGCTTCTCTCAGTCAGATCTTCATCATCAAGGAACAGAATATCGAATAGATGCAACCGAAGCGGGATCTTGGCGCTAACGTCAGCTACGTCATGAACCCTTCTGAATCGGCGCATGAGATCTTGGAACGGCAATGGTTTCCCGTTGCTGTCGACGGCGATCACTTCTCCTTCGAAGATGACTCGTTTGCCCTCTAGCCGTTCCTTGACGA
>CAZUTN010000059.1:4872-6508 GCA_964623365.1 uncultured Candidatus Bathyarchaeia archaeon | reverse complement strand
CTGCTGTGGATTTGCTCACAGCGCTCCCTCACTTGAGGGTACACGTCTCCGGGATGCTTCGACTCGAACTCTCTCCAATTCACTGCCCATCCTCTCGCAGCCCGTCACCCCGTGTCGAGCATCTAGAAATAGTATCGCCAGCCTTTGAGGGCGGAAGAGGCGGAGGGCGGAGGTGACGATGAACTCCGAGAGGGAGCATGGTCGCTCAGATGCTGAAAGGCAGATTCTCGTCCTCATCGCTGCCGACGCGCTTTTCGGTTTCGCGGTTGGGTTCAGCTCGCCGTCGGTGGCCCCGCTCATCGTCGCGCTTGGCGTGAGCATCTCATTCGTCGGCCAAGCACAGACCATCAGCGGCTTGGGCGTGACGTTCCTGCGCCTCCCAATGGGCGTCGCCATGGACAGGATCGGCAGGAAGCCATTCATCCTCCTAGGAGCACTGGTGACGCTTGCCGGTTTCGTCTCGTACTCCCTTGCGACATTCTGGCTTCTCTTGGGCGCCGGCATTGTGCTCGTCACAATCGACTTCGCAATTCGCGGAACGGCTTCCTCCGCGGCGCTGGGCGACGCTGCAAGATCCGGAAGAGCCGGGCGGGTCTTCAGCATCGACCTCGGCGTCACAGAGACCGCCGCCACGATCGCCCCGCTATTAGGCGGATACGTCGCGACGGCGAGGGCTGTTCCCTCACAGTCCATATTTGGAATATCCGCTGCCCTCGTCGCCACCGCCACCATGGTAGTCCTACTCTGGTACAAGCCGGCGCCGACCCAGCAGACGCAAGCCACCCCAAGCGTGTCATGGAGATCTCTACTTCAAGTCGACAGACGCATACTTCCACTCCTCACCGTGGTAGCCGTCGACGCTGCCGCGTGGAGGATCTCATTCCCGTTCTGGGCGCTCTACGTCTTCAAAGAGATGAGCGCAACCCAAGAGCAGCTTGGAATCGCCCTGGCCATCTCAACCGGCATACCCGCCCTGACCGGACTGACATTAGGCTCGAAACTCGACAAGGTCGGCCGAACCCCGTTCATGGCCGCAAGCGAATGGTGCGCTGTCGGCGCTTTCCTGCCCCTACTGTTCACGTCGAGGCCCGAGTTCGCTTACGTGTCGGCCGTCTTCTGGGGGCTCGTCTACAGCCTCTGGATGCCCGCCATCAACGCCTACGTCGTGGACAACTTCGGCAGTGAAAGGTTCGGACAGACGCTCGGAACCATGAGCCTCGTCTCAGGTCTCGTGTCTGCGGCGTCGCCGGCTCTCGGAGGCTGGATGTGGGACAACATATCCCCGAAGGCGCCGTTCATGCTTACTCTGATCCTCGCCGTCGCCATCGGCTTCATCATCTGGTTCAAGATCAAGGAAACCAACCCAACGAACGCGCCTTAACGGGCGCACGATAACGGTTTGACTCGATCCGCAGGTACTCTCGGAACCATATGGCAGGTTGCCTTCGAGACCAGACCCTTGAGCCTTCGCCGCCAGTAGATGCGCACCACTCTGAAGGAAAGGCAATCCTTTTCCAACGGTTAGGACGGATTGCTGTCGTAGGCGAAGAGTGATGGCAAGAGTTGGGTACTTCGAAGGCACCGACCCGCTTCTTCTAGCGAAGCTTGCGGCTGACGGCGTTGAGACTCTCCCGCT
>CAZUTN010000059.1:0-4772 GCA_964623365.1 uncultured Candidatus Bathyarchaeia archaeon | reverse complement strand
GACATCAGCTTCCCGGACTACGAAAGAGATGTTCAACTCGGAGGATCCCTGAGCGATCATCCTGACGTTCACACCCTTGTCAGCCACGGCTCGGAACAACCTTGCAGCTATGCCAGGTGTCCCCCTCATGCCAGCGCCCACCACGGCCACAACGCTGACATCGGGTTCAGTGGAGACCTCCCTGAACAGGCCATGTCCCAACAGCGACCGCCTCAACGTGATTGCGGCTTTCTTGAGGTTTGACCGAGAAACAATCAGTGAGATGCTTGCTTCCGAAGAACTCTGCGAGATCATCAGAACACTGATCTCATTCTCCCCCAGTACACGAAGCACTTTCGCAGCTGTTCCTGGTGCGCCATGCATTCCGGCGCCGCTCACTGTAATCATGGACGCTTCTCTGACGGAAGTGATTGCCTTGACTGGGTTTCCGGGTTTGATCTGTTGTTCCTGAAGTATGAGAGTGTCAGGGCCGTTCGGGTCGAAGGTGTTCTTCACACGGACCGGGAGCTCGACTTCCGTGGCCGGCTCGAAAGCTCTCGGGTGCATGGCTTTCGCGGCAAAGTGGGACATCTCCATCGCCTCCATGAAGGAGATCCTAGCAATCGTCTGCGCCGCTGGTTCGATCTTCGGATTGGCGGTCAATATCCCATTGACATCCGTCCATATCCACACCTCATCTGCCTCCAGAGCCACGCCGAGAATGGTGGCGGTATAGTCGGATCCTCCTCTTCCCAGCGTCGTTGGCATTCCGTCTTGCGTGGCCGCGATGTATCCGGTGACGACCGGGATTGTTCCGTCCTTGATGAGGGGATTGAGCCTGTGCCTGACTTGTCGCTTCGTGATGTCCATCAACGGCGTGGCTTCGCCGAATGAGTCGTCAGTCACGATGCCGGCTTCTTCACCAGTAAGGCGCTCTACTCTCATCCCTGAGTCGCTGAGAGCGCCAGCCAAGACCAAGGTCGAGAGTTTCTCCCCGAATGAGAGCACGTAGTCTCGTGATCTAGGCGTCAACTCGCCAAGGTAACAGATACTCGTGAGAGCCCTCTCGAACTCCTTCAGCTCAACGTCCAATCGTGCCATCGTTTGTCTTAGCACGTCGCTGTCGGTGATGGCTTGTCTGCACGTCCTCTCATGTCTCGTGCGAAGTTGTTCAGTGACTTCTACGACATGCTCTTGATCTCGTTGGCTGGCTCGATTGGCGGTTTCGATGAGCATGTTTGTGACGCCGTTCATTGCCGACGCCACGACCACGACATCGTTTGTCTTCGCGTAGCTGTCAATCAACGACACAACATGCTTGAACGCTTGCTCGCCGCCAACGGATGTGCCACCGAACTTCATCACGATTCTCAAGTAGAACTCTCCCGCGTCCTTCCAAAGAGGGATCTTGGCAGTGACCGATTCTATAGGCTCGAGCGCGGCGACACGTACCCTGACTTGACTAGGTACTCGGCGACCAAGACCGCGCCTTTGGCTGCTCCCAGCTTCGTGTTGTGGCTCACCAAGACATACTTGACTCCGTGTTCTCGTGCTGAGTCTTGGCGAATTCGACCAACGGTTACAGCCATGCCCCCGTGCATGTCGCGGTCCAGCCTCGGTTGAGGCCTGAACGGGTCCTCCTTGACGAGCAGGAGTTCTTTCGGAGCTGAGGGTAGATCCAGCCTGGTTTCTCTCCCGAATCTCCTCATAGAATCGGCGACTGCGCCGGGATCGCATGGTTTGCGAGTTGAAACGAAGACAGCCTCGGTATGTCCCTCGAGGACATCAACCCTCGTGCATGTGCAACTCACCTTGAAAGTTGCAGGCGATATGCGTTCGCGAGTTTCCGAACCTAGAATCTTCAGCGTCTCTGTTTGGACTTTCTCTTCTTCGCCTGGAATGAACGGAATGACGTTGTCGGTTACATCCAGCGAGAGAACGCCCGGGGATCTTCCCGCGCCGGAAACAGCCTGCATGGAGGTCACTGTGACCGTTTCTATCCCGAAATCCTCGTGTATTGGCTTGAGGGAAACGACCAGCCCCGTGGTCGTACAATTGGGGATGGGTGTTATGAACCCGTTCCACCCGCGATTCTTCCTTTGAGTGTGAACAAGTCTTGCATGTTCAAAGTTCACTCCCGGCACGAGGACCGGCACGTCATCCTCGTATCTGAAGGCAGACGCCGTGCTGACTACGGGTCTGGTTCTTGCGTATGCCGGTTCCACTGTCTTCGCGTGATCTGAATCCAAGGCTGTGAATACGATGTCCACCTCGGATAGGTCCAGCGTCGACGCCTCATGCACAGTCATGCCGAGAACTGAACCCTTGGCATCTTCGCTACAGAACCATCGCAGTGCATTCGTGTTTGGGTCCTTCAACGCAGCCTCATACGTCTTCCCCGCGGATTTCTCGGACGCTGCAAGAGACGAGATCCTGAACCACGGATGCTCTTGCAGTGCCACAACAAACTGCTGGCCTACTATGCCCGTTGCACCTACGATCGCCACGTCAAGTATCGCGTCCTGCGTTTTGCTCGCCTCCGACTTCATCGAACCTCAATTCCTTCATTCCTATCACCGCTTGGTCACCCTGGCAAGAGGTGGAACGGTTCGTCTTTCGTCACATCCGTGACCTTACCAAATCTCAATTGAACTCAAGAGCCAAACAGCGAGTGAATCCCCAGGAAAACACCGAAGAGAACGCGAGGTTTGGCTCTCGTCAAGTAGTCTGCATCGTCATGGTAGTCGTCCGTGTCGTGCGCAGAGCCAAAGAGTCCAAGACGGTGCCTCGCACCACTCGTCCACCTCTTGAGTGTATAAGCCTTGTCTACGCAATCGACTGATGTCTCTCCATTCGATCCGAGTGGCACGGATCTAGGTTGAAGGCGCCAACGAAGTCAAGGAAAGACCCACGCCTGACTGTTGACGAAGGCATACAGGGCCCGTAGTTGTCGTGCGGCTCCGCTCCAAATGCCTTGTTCGTCCGGGATTCCCGACAATAATGATGAACGACAGTGGCCTGAAACGCACGGAAGACGTTAAGCTTCTCGAAGACTTAGACTTGGGGAGACGTGGACGCTGCAGTCTGAGCGATCAGAGGCGCCTCGTCCACATTGGAAGGATGCCTTGGCATGGAACGATATCACCTCCGTCGGTCCGACAAAGAGCTGAACGACCCGAAAGAGATCGAGAACGTTCTTGCATCGGCAAGGATCATGACGGTAGCCTGTTGTCTTGAGAACGAGCCCTACCTCTTTACGGTAGACTTCGTTTGGGATCCGCAAGCACGTGAGCTCTGGTTCCACTGCGCCACCGAAGGACGCAAGATCAACATCCTCAGGGCGAACCCCCGCGTGTGCGTGACAATCGTGCAAGACCGAGGTTACATCCAAGGCGAATGCGACCATAGCTACCGCTCACTCATTTTGGAGGGGAAAGCACGCGAGGTCACAGATCTCTCAGAGAAGCGTCGCGGACTCGAACTTCTCGTTCGCAGACACGAGCCCAAACCAGAAGCCGTTCTCGCCCGCTTTGCAAGGGATGAGGAGGCTGTGCGAAAGGTCGGAATGGTGCGCATCGTAGTGGAGGCTATCAGCGGCAAGCAAGGCCCAAAACCGAAGCAGTGAGAACGAACGTCCTCGATCTGAAACGCTTCCAAAGACACTAGATTGCTGCGTCGTCGGTTCACAGAGCAGCTGATACGGTAGTCGCAAGACGATACCGTGAGCCGGCAAGACGCACTACTCATGGCTCAGAGCTAGATTCAAGGCAAGCAGGTCGCTTAGGAGTGCGTATCCGCCGGAGTCTCCGCCGGCTCCCGGTCCGACTATGGTGATATCAGGCTGGATGTCGGTCGAAAGGGTCACGGCGTTCAGGACGCCTGAGACATGCGAAAGTAGATCGGTTTCGGGCAATCTCTCAGGAACCACGCGTGCCTTGATCTCGCCACTGTCCTCGTAGGCTTTGGCGACGAGTTTGATTCGCGTTCCTGTCGATCGCGCCTCTCGGATGTCCCCGAGCGTAGTCTTGGAGATTCCTTCCCTGTGCACCGCGGAGAGTTTGACTTTGCCGCCCATTAGGACATTCGCAAGGATGGTGATTTTTGCTGCTGGGTCCCAAGCTTCCACGTCACCGCTTGGTTCAGCCTCTGCGTAGCCGAGCTCTTGGGCTCTCTTCAAAGCTTCATCAAAGGTTCGGCCCGCTTCCATCTCGCTGAGTATGTAGTTCGTGGTTCCGTTCAGTATGCCGCGGATCGAAGTGACAGTTGAACCAGCAAGAGCCTCTGTGGCCAAGTTGATGATTGGTGTTCCGCTGAGCACAGTTCCCTCGAATCTGAGATGGCGGCCCCTCCGACTGGCCAAGTCAGCAAGCTCACGGTAGGCAAGCGCGATCGGACCCTTGTTTGTGGTGACTACATGTAGGCCCTCGTTGAGGGCTGTCTTGATGTGGGTCAGGCCTGGTTCTCCGTCCTTCAGGTTCGTCCACGTTGCCTCGACTAGAACGTTCGCGTTGGCTTGCTTGATAGTCTCGATGCTTGAGAGGCCTTCTGTTCCTCCCCGATAGTCTCTGATATTCCATTTCTGTTCTGCAAGCGAGAGAAGTCTCACAAGATCAAGGCCGCTCTTGTTCATGACGGATCCTTTGACGGTGTCAGCGACTGCCACAACCTCGTATTCAAAGCCAAAGTTGCGTCTCAAGTGTTCACGCTTCTCGGCTAGGATCTTCGCAAAGCCTTGGCCAATGGTTCCAAAGCCAACTAGGATAAGCCGGAACTTCAATGCTCAAACCTCGCTT
>CAZUTN010000058.1:3654-6632 GCA_964623365.1 uncultured Candidatus Bathyarchaeia archaeon | reverse complement strand
CGTGACGTACCCAGAACCGAAGTTGCCGTACTCTTGCCAGAGCGCTGAGATGGCCGCGTCGCGTCTCACCTTCGCCATTATGCTTGCCGCAGAGACTATCGGATACTTCCTGTCCGCCTTGTGCTCGGAGATCAGCACGGTCCTCTTCAGGCTTGGGGGAAGCTCGTTCAGGATTTGGCGCGCGTACCGTTCGGGCTTGACATCAGAAGCATCGACCCAAGCTGCTGCGGGCTTGAGGTCAGCAATCACATTTGCCATCGACTTTGCTTCGAGCAGGTTCAGTTTCTGAAGTTTCCTGCCTTTCATGACGACGTCGTCGATCTCCGCGGGCGAGGCCTCGTGATATGCAACTTTCGAGGCGATTGCCTGTATCTTCTGAGCCAAGTCTGACCGTGACTCGGGAGTCAGAAGTTTTGAATCTTTCACACCCATCGAGACGAGTTCCCGGACTCTCTCCTCGTCCATCAGCACTCCCGCGATCACAAGCGGGCCAATTATCGGGCCTCGTCCCGCGTCGTCGACTCCAGCCACGCTTCTCCCCATGTCGCTCACTGCACAGTCAGCTACTTGGCTTGGCGCCTCAAACCAGTTATAGCTTCCCAGCCTGAACACTGACACACGCCGCGGATTGAAAGGCTTTGGCTATTCTCGTCTTTCTTACGGGCATTCCTGGAGTGGGCAAGAGCACCGTCGCAAGGAAGGTCGCAGAGAAGATGAAGCTAGACGGCTCCAAGGTTGGCGGAATGACCTCAGGCGATCTCAGATCCGGATCCAGCCGTATCGGCTTCGAAATACGTGACCTGCAGACCGGGGCAACTGGAGTGCTTGCTCATGTGAATCAGGCGACCGGTCCAAGGATCGGGAAATACCGGGTGAACAGCCAAGACCTCGACAAGATAGGCACGGAAGCAATACTCTCCGCGGTCAAACACGCGGATCTCATAGTGATAGATGAGGTCGGGCCTATGGAGTTGACTTCCGCACGGTTCAAGGAGGCTGTTCAAGCCGCCCTCGTCTGCGGAAAGCCTGTGCTGGGGACGGTGCATCGGAACGCGCAAGATCCCCTAGTCAGGACGATCAAATCGGGCGCCGGGATCGATGTAGTCGAAGTCACCCACCAGAACAGAGACGCCCTGCCTAGCATTCTCGTCGAGCGCTTCAAGACCGCATAGTGGCAGCATGTTCAGAGACAGGTCTGTCGGGTGGCTCTCCTGGCGGGGATCGCGGTCGCCTCTCGCCGGTGTAGTTGAGTCCGAGGAAGTATATCTCCGAGCTGTCGCTCCTGCTCGCCGGGGGCTTGACGGTTCTAACCGTTTGGAAGCACTCGCCCAGTCTGGTCTTGAAGCCCGGAAGATCCGCTCCATGGAATGCTTTGACGAAGAAGTTCCCGCCTTTGCGCAGGAGCCGTTTCGCAATCTCCAGTGACTGGTCTGCCAAGTGTACCTGTCGGGCTTGGTCCAAATCCCATATGCCTGTAAGGTCGGGTGAGGCGTCCGAGAGTACGACGTCGACGGGCCCGGGCATCTCTTCTCTTATCCGGTCAGGAACGGATGGATCTTCGATGTCTGCTACGATTGTGACGACGTTTCTCCAGGACAACGGCTTGATCTCTTGCTTGTCCACTCCTAGAACGAATCCTGACTCGCCTACTGCTTCTCGCGCGACCTGAAGCCATCCGCCTGGGGCGGCCCCTAGGTCCACCACGTTCCGGCCGTGTTTGATGAATCTGTAGCTTCTGTTCGCTTGAAGAAGCTTGAAGCTGGAACGGCTTCTGTAGCCTTTCGCCTTAGCCAGCTTGTAGAATTGATCTCTGCGGTGTTTCTCGATCCATCGACTGGACAAGACTATCTTCCGGGAGTCTGCCCGCTAACTGAGACAAGGATCCATTGGTTCAGTCTTTCGCATCTGGTCGGGTTTGCCGCCGCCGCTTGAGCACATCTGCTCTCAAGGTCGCAGAAAGAGCAGGGAACGTCGACGATGGAGTCTATGCTCGAGTACTTGCGTCTGGCAAACACTCGGTAGGTCCACCGCCCGGAATCGAGCTCGCGCTTCCTTTCGACCAATCCCTTGCGCTCCAGCCTCAGTATCGCTCTTGAGCCTTCTCTGCTGTCTGCCTTCATCTCTCTCCAGAGCGCGGACTGAAGGATTCCTTCGTTTCCTCTATCCATGACTATGCGGAGCACGTCTTGCTCGGTGGGACCCTTTCTTGGCATTCAACAGGCCTTCTTTGATTCGTCTTCTGAGAGTCCAGTACAAGACTTCGCAGGGCTAATTAAAACGTTTGAAAACGCTCCGGGGTCACGATCAGGAACGGCTAGGTGATACGTGCGCCCGACGGAATCTCACGGTCGGTCGTGAGAAGCGCCAGCTTCCCATCCGCCTCAGCCGCTAAGAGCATGCCCTGCGAAACCTCGCCGGCAAACCTTGCCTGCTTCAGGTTCGTCAGAAAGATGACTCTCTTCCCGACGAGCTCGTCCGGTTCATAGTAGCCTACAAGGCTCGATATGGTCTGGCGAGTTCCGAAGCTCCCCAAGTCTACGAGGATCTTGTACAGTTTCTCTGTCCTCCTCACACGTTCAACGCTCGTGATGTTCCCGACTCGAATGTCTAGCTGTTTGAAGCCCTCAAACGAGATCTCCTCTGCCAATCTCCCTCACCTGCCATGGCAGAGGGCACCTCCGGCTTATGAGGTTCGTCAACCGTCTTCAACAGACCCCTTGGCCCAAGGATCGCGTCTCTTCCGTTCAACTAGACCAAAACCGCGTTTCGGGCATTGGCTGGCGACAGGGACTCCAGCTAAACAAGAACTGTCAAGAAACTCGGCTGTCACTTAGGCAAGCCTTATTAGGTTTCTAGAGTCCGAACATTCTTCCGGTGAATCTAGTCTTGGCGAAGAAGAAGAAAAAGAAAGCTAAGAAGGCGATGAAGAAGAAGGCCAGAAAAGCAGCCAAGAAGCGCGTTGTCAAGCGAAAACCTCG
>CAZUTN010000058.1:0-3554 GCA_964623365.1 uncultured Candidatus Bathyarchaeia archaeon | reverse complement strand
CAACAGTCTCCTAGACTCAGCCGAGTGAAACCTATCTCGAGCTCGCACCCGATACCTGACGAGAGTAGCGTCAGGGCTGCGAAAGAGCTCGTCAGCCTAATCGAGAAACTGAACGATCGGGATCTTCTGATATGCGCTATGTCGGGGGGTGGATCTGCACTGGTCTCGCTTCCAGCGGAGCCCTTGACAATTGTGGACAAGGGAAGAGTCGTGCAATCGGTCATGAACGCGGGCGCCACGATAGTGGAGCTTAACACGGTCCGAAAGCATCTGTCCGCGATAAAGGGAGGATGGCTCGCGAGGCGCTGTGCTGCTGGAAAGATCCTCGGCCTACACATTTCGGACGTGGTGGGAGACAGGCTCGATTCGATCGCCTCCGGCCCAATCTCACCCGACCCGACCACATTCTCAGATGCGATTGAGATTCTGAAAAAGTACAGGCTATGGGAGTCCATTCCCAGCGTGGCCGCAGAGATCCTTCGTGAAGGAGCCAAGGGTAGCATTCCTGAAACCCCGAAGGCGAGCGATCCCTGCTTCCGAAAGGTCAGCCATCACATCGTGGGAAACAACAGAATCGCATGCAGCTCTGCGCAGAAGTACCTACGATCGAAGGGGGTCAAGACCAAGATACTGAGTTCATCAATGACAGGAGAAGCCCGTCACTTGGGAATGTTCATCGGCTCCTTGGCCAGAGAGATCGCCAAATTCGATGAGCCATTCACAAAACCATGCGCACTCGTCGTGGGAGGAGAGACCACCGTTACTGTGACAGGCTCAGGGCTGGGAGGGCGAAATCAGGAGTGCGCGATGGCGTGTGCAAGAGAGATCCAAGCTCTGGGCGGAGTCGCAATGGCATCAATCGGAACCGATGGGATAGACGGCCCAACTGATGCCGCGGGCGCCATCGTTGATGGGCTGACGCTTTGTCGGTCTGAAGCGCTCAAACTAGAGTTCGATGACTTGTTGGCTCAGAACAACGCGTACAGGTTCTTCCTTCCCCTGAAGGACCTCGTGATGACTGGAAGGACCAACACGAATGTGAATGATGTGGCAGTCGCGGTCTTGCTCTGACTCCCAATGTCTCCGTCACTGCAGTAAGGGCGCCCTCATGCCGCGGAACAGCCAAATATGACACAGCGCACCCTCCGGATATCGAAAACAGAATGGAGGAACGAAGTTGGATTTCCGACTAACACCTCAGCAGGAGCTATTCAAGAAGACCGTGCGTAGCTTCTGCGAGGAGAAACTGTTTCCGAGAGCACGTGAGATCGACGAGAAGGAAGCCGGCATTCCAGAAGAGATCATCAAAGAGATGGTGGAACTCGGTATCTTCGGTGTGACAATTCCTGAAGAATACGGAGGCTCCGCCAGCCCAGGAGAAGAGATGGTCTATGCCATGCTTGCGGTTCACGAGATCGCGAGAGGCGAGCTGTCCATGTCGCTTCCAGTCTACACGCTGCTGAATCTTGGCTGGAGCTACTTGGTCGTACGACATGGCTCAGACGAACTGAAGAAAGAACTCCTTCCAAACATCGCCTCCGGCAAATGGTTCATCGGGATCTGCACTACAGAAGCCGGAGGCGGATCCGACCTAGCCAACATAAGGACGGCAGCAAAGAAAGTAGGCAACGAGTACGTGATCAACGGCGAGAAGACCTACATCAGCGGCGTCATTGAGGCAACCAAGAGAGGCGGTGGGCATCTGACTCTCTTTCGGACAGCCCCAGAACTCGGCAACAAAGGCATGACGTTCGCCTACATCCCGGCAAAGCTTCCGGGCATTTCCTATACGACATTCCGAGATATGGGTCGTATGGGGCTGTCGACCGGCGGCTTCACCTACAAGGACGTGAGGATACCCGCGAAGTACGTGCTCGGCCAAGAAAACAGAGGATTCTACGTGAACATGGAAGGCTTCAACGTCGCCCGAACCGTCGTCGCGAGCGCGTGCCTAGGCGGAGCCGAGAAATGCCTCGAACTTGGGGCCGACTACGTGAAACGCCGTGTACTCTTCGGGAGACCGCTTGCGAATTTTGAGGGAATCTCATTCGAGATTGCTGAGGATCTCGCTGAACTCGAGATGCTCAAGAACTTCCTGCTGAAAGGAGCCTGGATGATCGACCAACACTACAAGGACGGAAGCTTCAGCAACAAAGAGATCAACCAGACAATCGCGATCTGCAAACTGAAAGCGCCTCTACTGGGCGTTGAGGTAGCGAAGCACTCGATGATGTATCATGGCGCGCTGGGATACAGCAAGGAGAGCCCGCTTGAGATGTGCATGCGGGGGCTCATGTCCTACGTGGTCGGGGCGGAGGGCGGAGCCAACATCATGAAGATCATCATCGCGCGGGAACTCATGGGAGATGTAGCGGTTCCCTACCGATAACGGAATGCCAAGAGACCATCTCAGCCACACTCATCTCCGATGACTCAACATGACCGGGACCCTCGCACCCAATCCGGAGATCAAACGTGGAACGAGTTGACGTGGCCGTCGTAGGCGCCGGCCTGGCAGGTTTGTCCTGCGCATACGCGCTTGCGAAAGCAGGTTTGGATGTGCTGGTTGTCGAGCGAGGCGACTACCCCGGAAGCAAGAACGTGACCGGAGGCAGACTATACATGAATCCCGTCAGACAATACCTGGCCGGCATATGGGATGAAGCCCCATTCGAGCGGCACGTCACAAGAGAACGCCTGACAATGCTGTCCGACGACTCATCGCTTACACTGGAGCTACGTTCAGACGCCTACGATAAGCCGCCGTATCACAGCTACACGCTCATTCGACCCACATTCGATAGATGGCTTGCGGAGAAAGCGTCCGCCGAAGGCGCAGCAATAATATCGAAATACAAAGTTGAGCAACTTCTGCGCGAAAACGGCAGGGTCGCGGGAATAAGAGCCGAGGGCGAGGACATCGGAGCAAACGTAGTGGTTGCCGCGGACGGCGCCATGTCATTCATCGCCAAGGAAGCAGGCCTACGCTCCAAGCACGATCCGGAACACTTCGCGGTGGGCGTGAAAGAGACCGTGGAGCTGCCTAGAAAAACGATCGAAGACAGGTTCAACCTTCGCACGGACGAGGGCGCCGCCCAACTCTACTTTGGAAACGTGACCAAGGGCCTGACTGGAGGAGGATTCCTCTACACGAACCGAGAGAGCATCTCGCTCGGAATCGTGGTCGGAATAGGCTCGCTGATGGCCAACGCACAACATCTCGAGGCGTACCAATTGATGGAAGAGTTCAAACAACGCCCTGAAGTTTCTGTCCTGATCGAGGGTGCGGAGACCGTTGAATACTCGGCTCATACGATTCCCGAGGGAGGAATCAAGTCCGTGCCCACTCTGTACAGTGACGGAATCCTGGTGGTAGGAGACGCGGCGGGATTCGCGCTCAACATGGGAATCGTCGTAAGAGGCATGGACCTCGCCATCGCGTCCGGAGCAATGGCAGCCGAGACTATCAAAGCCGCGAAGAAGAGGGACAACTTCTCTGCGCAATCGCTGGCAGCCTATAAGACGATGCTCAACAACTCCTTCGTGATGAAAGA
>CAZUTN010000057.1:2957-6824 GCA_964623365.1 uncultured Candidatus Bathyarchaeia archaeon | reverse complement strand
CGCCAACGACCCCGCTGCTCGTGAGTTCTTTCATGTCCCATGGAACGCGGACCGATGGAGGCGTAGCAAAGAAATCTGGCTTGATGAACTCCGGCATCTTCGTGGTCGGGATTGTTCTCGTGAGCTTGTCGGTCTTGACAAGCTGGTTGAGAGCCAAAGCTACAGACGTCTCTGTTTCGTCAGCGTGGAAGAAGGGAGAGTCTGTGTTCTCGCGGATCACGTCCATTGCCATCTCCCACCAGTTCACCAAACAGACGAAAGCATCTGTCTCCCTCTTCAGGTTCTGAATGGCGGTGTGCAGTGCGTCATCATTCCCGCCATGCCCGTTCAGTATGACTATCTTCCTGAAACCATGACGACTTAGACTCTTGCAGACATCAGTCACCACTTCAGTCAGAAGTCGGGGAGCCAATGTTATGGTTCCGGGAAAACCCATGTGATGCTCTGACACTCCGAACGAAATCGGTGGTGTTACAACAGGCTTGACGTAGTCCGCAACCTTCTCAGCAGCCATCACGGCTATCGTGTAGCTTGTGAACGCGTCGTTATCCACAGGCAGAGCGGGCCCATGCTGCTCGGTTGAACCCACCGGGACGATCGCTACGTCTGATTCGGTCAACCTCTTCTCGACATCTTTCCAAGTCATTTTTGCAAGGAGAATCTGTTCCATCATCCAGCCTCCTCAACCCGTCCTTTCACAACAAATCGAGCAAAAAAAGAAAAAAGGGGAAAGATCGGCAGTTATGCTTTCTTCTTGGCGCGGTAGTACCACAGAATAGCACAGACTATGATTATCGATATTGCCATCGCTATGTAGTCCCATGGATGGACATCCGTCAGGGGCCTGGAGCTTGGCACCCTAGCCCAGAAAGACCATGTGACGCCTGCAAGTCCGGCTCTGAGGACCATTATGATGACGGCGACGATGAAGACGACGATAAGGAGAGCGATCATCTTGGTTTGAGATGTCTGCACGGCATGTCCTCCCCTCTTACTCGACTTCTTCGCCACCGCGCCATAGCCACCGTGGTTTCATGAAGTCTGGGAAGAACTTGATGCATAGGATCAGAGGAATGATCTCTTGAGCGACGTAGACGAAGTAGGTGCCCCCTGCAAATGTTGCAACAGTTTCTGGCCAGAAAGCGACGAGTTGAAGAACATAGGCCAGCTCCGCATTGAAGATCAGCAGTCCAATCGCTTCGATTATCGCTATCGTGACAATGAGAAGAGCGTAGCCTTTGACTCCTTTCCACCGCCACGCCGTCTTAGCCACGGCTGCAACAACTATCGCTATCAGAGGGTAGTAGATCACGTCACACATTGGAACAGACGAGGGCAGACCCATCAGGATTCCAGACGCGATGCCGACCCAGGGCCCGCCAGCGAACCCGATTATGACGATCAGAGTCTCCCTGATATCGAGAACATATGGCGGGTACAGGGGTATGACGAGACCCAAGGCTCTCCAGGCAAACCCGAGGCCACCAAGTGCAGCGACCATTCCAACCTGTCTCGCTGTTAGACGCGGTTTTCTAAGCGGTTTTGATGATGACAAAGGCATATTCACGGAGGAACGAAGCGTGGTTGGACGTATATAGAACTTACCCAAGTCTGAGGAACGTTCTCAGGAGTTCCACGGTGTTCGCGTAGGTTATCCACTTGAGCCCCCACGTGCCAAAAGCGAGGCCTCCTGCCAAGACAACCATCAGAAGAGCGAGGAACAGATAATCTCCGGTCGCCAGGCGTAGTTCGTGCATGTAGGTACGCCCGGCGAGATCGTGCCCGAAACCTCTTGACTCGATGGCGACCGCAATGTCGCCTGTTCGCCTCATTGAGTTGAATATTGAAGGTATGAACATTTTCCTCAGCAATGCATTGAATCTCTTCGCTGGATTCCGGTACTCATATTTCCATCCTCTAGCCTGCTGCGCCTCCTTGATCTTTTGGTTCTCATCTATGAGAACCGGCACGTACGCGAACCCTATGCTGAGGGCCATGCCAAACTCAGGTGGAAGCCGGAACTTGACAAATGCGAGGATGAGGTCTCGGATAGGCGTTATCATCAGTATCGTCCTGATCACCAAGAGTATTGTTAGGAACCTAATCACGGCGCCAATCATCCAGACTGTTCCCTCAAGGCTGACGGGAAGCGTCTCGGGAGGAATAACGTAGAAGAATATGTACGGGTTCTTGAACTCCGACGCAGCTGGCGGAAAGAGCAGATTGAAGAGAGCATATACTACTGCCACCGGCGCTATCCCTTTGAGGAAAGAAGTCACCTTCGAGATTGGAATCCGACTGATCTGCGTGACCGATAGAATAGAAAGGAAGAGTAGTAAGAGGAATATGGGATCGGTTCCTAGTCCTACCGTCAGCACTATGACCACGAACCAGTAGACCATCTTGATTCGAGGGTCAAGTCTGTGAAAGAAGGTCTTTCCGGGAATATACTCGAAAGCCAGTCTTAGCCGCCTCGTAGAAGGTTGCTCATTGTGTCATACATCTCGTCCACGGTCAGCACGTCACCTGGAACCCCGTACTCGGCCAGCATTTGACCGAGTCTGGTGATCTGAGGGGGCTTCAGATAGGTCGTTTCGAGTAGACTAGTCTTGGCGAATATTTCCCTTGTAGGCCCATCTGCCAGTACTTGCCCGTCTCTGAGAACCACGACCCTATGCGCATACTCAGCCGCGATATTCATGTCATGCGTGATCACGACTATCGTTTCCCGCTCCTCTACATTCAGTTTCTTGTAGAAGTCCATCATCTCCTTACTCATCCTGTAGTCCTGCCCGGTAGTGGGTTCGTCCACAACCAAGGCTTCAGGCTTCATGGTAAGCAAGGAAGCGACAGCAACTCTCTGCCTTTCACCCTTGCTCAATGAGAAGGGGTTCTCAGATAGAACGGATTCCAAGCCAACCGCCTTCGCTACCTCAGATATTCTACGCTGGATCTCGTCCGCAGGGACCTCTAGATTGGAGGGCCCGAACTCAAGTTCCTTCTGCACGGTTTCGCAGCAGATCTGATGATCTGGATTCTGGAAGCAGTAGCCTACTTTCTTTGACAGTTGCGATATGGAGGCTCGTGCGGCATCTATTCCAAATACTCTCACACCGCCCTTCGTAGCTTTCAGCAGTCCGTTGAAGTGCTTCACTAGGGTCGTCTTTCCAGAACCATTCTGCCCGATCACTGCAACGAACTCGCCTGCGTAGATGTCGACGTTCACGCCTTTGAGCGCAACCGTGCCGTTAGGATAGGTATGCCAGAGATCTCTAACCTCAATTATCTTCTCTCGTCTGTTCACATGTTGACTCGGCCTCCGCTCTGGAGCCGTCTTGCGGAATTTGAGCAGCTTTGAGAAAGTCTCAACCGCTTCTTCAAGCGTCATCGGGGGCACCATAGAAGGATCCCTCTCCTTCAGTCTTGCAGCCAACAACGCCACCTGTGGAGGTTTCAGACCCATCTTCTCCATCGCGTCGACGTTCCGCAGAAGGTCTCTTGGCGACCCCTCAAGCGCAATCTCGCCTTCGTTCATGACAACTAGGCGATCCACGACTGGAAGTAGCTCTTCCATCTTGTGTTCAACAATAATCAACGTCGCCTTCCCCTCCTTAGACATGTCAACGAGTAGACTAACGATCTGGGAGCTTCCGATGGGATCAAGGTTCGAAGTGGGTTCGTCGAGCACGTAGATTCCCGGTCGCATCGCCATGATGGCCGCAAGAGCACAAGACTGCTGCTCGCCTCCAGAGAGAGAATGAGGATTCCTCTCCTCGTATCCTGCGAGGCGAACCGACTTCAAGCATTCTCCAGCTCTGCGTCTGATTTCTGCCGGTGGAACCCCATAGTTCTCCGGGCCGAAGGCGA
>CAZUTN010000057.1:0-2857 GCA_964623365.1 uncultured Candidatus Bathyarchaeia archaeon | reverse complement strand
TAGCGATGAGTCATCCAAGCCTATCTCAGAGACAGCTCGACCCAAGTTGTGCCATCAGACAGATCTCTTGTCTTGAACCCTAATTCATCGCAGATCCTAAGCATTGCCTTGTTGTCCGTCAGCACTATACCGTAGATCTTGTGCAATTCTTTCTCTTGAGCGATTCCTATTACCGTATCCACGAGTTTGTATCCAAGGCCCTTGCGCTGATAATCGTCGTGTACGACAACTGCGAACTCACCCTTCTTGAAGTCCGGCTCTATTATCAGTCTTCCAATACCGATTATTCTCCTCTTCTCGCCTTCCCTGACTTCTCCGACGATTGCCATCTCTCGATCATAGTCTATGTTGCAGTATCTTGTCAACATCTCATGTGTTATGCTCTTGATAACCTGGAAGAATCTTCCTCTGAGCGTCTCCTCGGATAGTGTCGTAAGCATCTCATGCTCTAGTGGTTCATCTTCGGGCCTGATCGGCCTCAGTATCACTTCCGTTCCGTCTTTCAACCTCCACGGCGTCACGTACCGCGTTGGATATGGCGTGATGACTAGGTGAGAGTACGGCGAGGGAGGCTCCAGAGTATTCTTGTCGATGACTATCCTAGCGTCGAGCACATACGCCATTCCACCGGATATCGCAAGAGGGTTCACGTCTATCTCGGCAATCTCAGGAAAATCCACAATCAAGTTCGAGAATCTTACGATGATTTCTTCCAGTTGTCTCATATCGGCAGGCGGTTTACCCCTATAGCCTTGAATCATCTTGTGGACTTTCGTGTCCTCCATCAGCCTTCGTGCTAACGTCTGATTCAGAGGCGGTAGCCCGATCGAGAAGTCCCGGAATATCTCGACGCCTACACCTCCCATACCGAAGAGTATCACCGAGCCGAAGTCCCTGTCCTTTCTCGCTCCGAGTATGATTTCGTAGTCGATCTTCTCTATCATCTTCTGGACGGTCACGCCGAGTATCTTAGCTTGCGGGCGATCCGATATGACCCGCCGTATCATCGCCTCGTACTCTGACCTTAGTGTTTCGTCCGAGTCTATGCCTGTCGCCACGCCGCCTACATCGCTCTTATGAGTGATGTCTGGAGACGCGATCTTGAGCACTACCGGATATCCGACGTCATTCGCAAGGCGTATTGCGGCTTCCACATTGCCAGCCATAGATGGCTTTGTCGTTGGAATTCCGTAGTTGCTCAGGAATCTCTTGGAGTCTTCCTCGCTGACAGTGGTCACTCCTTCCCTTGCAAGTCTCGCGATGAGTGCTTTTAGATTGCTTTTCGGCGGCGCTTGGTCCACCGACAGTTCAGCGGGCGTCTCGTAGAGAAGTTCGAGGTTCCTGCCGTACTTGTACATGTACAGATATGTCCTGACAGCGTCTTCAGGCGTCTCGTAGCTCGGTATGTCGTTCTGGGCGAAGATCTCTCTCGCCTCTCGAACGCCTTCGCCGCCCATCCAAGTTGCTATGATCGGCTTCCATGCATTCTTCGCAATTTCGGAAATGCTTCGCGCAAGTTCGGCCGGACCAGCGGCGCCCTGAGGCGTATATGCAACAAGGATGCCATCGACTCCATGATCATTCAAGCAGACATTCAGTGCGTTGACGTATCTTTCGATATCCGCGTCGCCCAGCACGTCGATGGGATTGCCCTTGCTCCAGTACGGCGGCAAGGCTGAATTGAGCTGTCTGATGCTCTCGTCTGAGAGCGTCGCAAGTTCCCCGCCCAGCTCTATCAGCTCATCAGTCCCCATGACGCCCGGCCCGCCGGCATTCGTCAGAATTGCGAGCCTACGCCCTCGCGGCAGGTGCTTTGAGTCAAGTACTGCCGCGGAATTGAAGAGGTCCCCGACTTCCGTTACCCTGACAACGCCGGCCCTCTTGAATGCGGCATCGTACACCTCGTCGTCACTCGCCATCGCACCCGTGTGAGAAAGAGCTGCCCTTGCACTCTCAGCGAACCTACCAGGTTTGACAACAATTATCGGCTTAGTGCGGGCGAAACCTCTCGCAGCGCTCATGAATTTTTTCGCGTTGCCAACACCTTCCATGTAGATCATTATGCTTCTGGTGTCGGGGTCATCGCCAAGGAAGTCTATCAAGTCGCCGAAATCGATGTCAATCATTGAGCCGAGGGAGGCGAACATGCTGAAACCTATGTGCGCGTTCACCGCCCAGTCCAGTATGGCGCTTCCAAGCGCGCCGCTTTGAGAAAGGAAAGCGATGTTTCCGCGTTCGGGCCTAGCCTTCAGAAAAGACGCGTTCAGGCCGATGTTGGGTCGGATGAACCCCACGCAGTTGGGCCCGATGATCCTCATTCCGTATTTCTTTCGGACTTGCCTTATTTGGTCCTCAAGCTTCTTTCCTTCTTCACCGATCTCTCTGAAACCCGCGGAGATTACTACCATTCCTTGCACGTCAGCTCTCCCGCACTCTTCAACCACTTCGGGAACAGTTCTCGCAGGCGTAGCCACTACGGCGAGGTCGACCTGATCTGGCACGCTCTTGATGTCCGAGTAGCAGGCGATCCCCAGCACGGTCGTCCTGTTTGGGTTCACTGGGAACACCTTCCGATTCCTCGAAAGCAGCAGGTTTTCCATTATCGCCCTTCCGACGCTGCCTTCTTTCTCAGTAGCGCCGATGAGCGCGACGGTCTTGGGATTGAGCATTCTTCTGGGGCCGTCTGTTTTCTCCGGTGCGGTGTCGTTCAAGTTGTTCACCTTGGTCTAGCTACCGCCTTCTCCTGGAGGTTTTCCATGGAAGAGGGGTTTCACCTAGTCTTCCATCCAGCTATGCTAGAGGCCGAACAGTGACTCTTATATGAGACGCTGGATCGCGAGCCGGCGCGTGAATCGTG
>CAZUTN010000056.1:0-6912 GCA_964623365.1 uncultured Candidatus Bathyarchaeia archaeon | reverse complement strand
AAGGACCAAGACGACAATGACGACGATCGGCAATGCTACCGATCGTGCGTCGAATTTGAATCGGCTATGCGAGTTGCGGTGTTGCAAGGTCCTTGGAGACGCAGGAATGTTCGGGACTCTCATATAAGACTACCCTAAGAATTCGATTTATCTTCGACAGTGCAAGCCACCAAGAGTGCTCTTTCCGTGAGAGGTTGCGTCAGTATGATTCATTCAAGGACAGTGCCATCAGTCGGCTTTCTTGGCAAGCCTTTAATCATTCTCACGTCGGAACTAGGCGAAAGGCGAGGCAAATGAGGGATTGCTTTATCGGCGAAGCTTGCCTCCTTCTTGCAGCGCCCAAACCAGACTAGATTGCCGTCCTTCGTCAGAGTCTACGATACAACGCTGAGAGACGGCAACCAGTCCGTCGCAGTCAACCTGACGGTCCCTCAGAAACTGAGAATCGCAAGATACCTGAGCATGTTAGGCGTTCAATACGTAGAGGGAGGATGGCCAAATCCGAGGAACAAGGCTGAAACCGATTTCTTCCGCAGAGTGACCCATGAGAAACTGCAGACAAACATCGTCGCTTTTGGGATGACGCGTCGACCCGGCGTTGATGCAAGAAAAGACTCCAACATCGCGAGCCTAATAGACTGCGGGGCACCGATGGTGGCACTTGTCGGCAAGTCTTCGATATTCCATGTGGAGCATGTTCTGCAGACTTCTTTGAGCGAAAACCTGAACATGATCCGCGATTCGATCAGTATTCTTCGCAGACTCGGTCGTAGAGTCCTCTATGATGCTGAACACTTCTTCGATGCGGTGAAGGAAAACGCGGATTACGCGTTCTCCACAATCGATATCGCTGTCAGCGCGGGAGCCGAGGAAGTCGTTCTCTGCGATACAAGAGGGTCTGCATATCCGCAGGAGATCTTTGGCGTAACTCAGGCCGTGGCAACGCGGACCGGCAAGCCCATTGGCATACACGCCCACAACGACCGCGGCCTCGCAACAGCTAACACCCTTGCAGCCGTGATGGCCGGGGCATCGCTAGTTCAAGTGACAGTCAACGGAGTGGGGGAACGATGCGGTAACGCGGACCTAGTCGAGGTCGTTGGAAACCTCGAGTTGCTCGGGGTGCGGACCGGAATCAGCACGGCGGGACTGAAGGGGCTGTCCCGTTTCGTGTGCGAAGTCACTGACACTCAAGAAAATCCGCAGAAGCCTTTCATCGGCGCTTACGCTTTCACTCACAAAGGCGGCCTCCACGGTGACGCAGTGTCAAAAGCGTCTCAGACATATGAGCACGCCGACCCAGCTCTCTTTGGAAATCAGAGGAACATTACTGTCTCCGCTCAGGCAGGAAGAGCCAATGTCGTACAAACAGCGAGAAAGCTGGGCTTCAAAGTAGACAGGAATGACCACGTGGTCTCAGACATCCTAACGACGGTGAAAAGGCTAGAAGCACAGGGGGTAGGGCTCGAAACAGCAAATGCAACTCTGGCCTTGGTCTTCGCACGGAGACTTGGCAACCAGAAGAACTTCTTGAAGATTGTCTCCTGGAAAGCCAGCATAGCCAAACGCGACAAAACATCAACCTCTCGATGCACGATCAGGGTTAGGGTTCGAGACCGGACGGTCCAGAAGTCAGCCGTGGGAAATGGCCCCGTGAACGCTTTCGATATCGCGTTAAGGAAGGCGTTGTCCTCCACTTGTCCGGAGATCTCCAAAATGAGGTTAACCGCATACCGAGTCAGAGAGCTTGACCCGGAAAGCGCCACGGCAGCGAAGGTTGCGGTTCATATTGACTACAGTAATGGGCAAGATGACTGGACAACGGCCGCCGTCTCGACCAACATCCTTGACGCAAGCCTAAGAGCCCTCGTTGACGGGTACCAGTATTTCTTGTGGATGGAGGACAGAGGTCGGCGGGCGGTCCTTCCTTCGGAATCTGTCAAGCGTATGCCAATCGTACCGAACGGATCAGGCCTCGCGAGGGGTCAACGCTGAGCTGATGCTCTCCCTTTCTGTGCATGGAAGCCAACGATTGGGATTCCAGCCCCGCACTTGGGGCACCTCTTTTCCGTAGTCATCTTGTAGGAGACAATAGTGTAGCCGTCTCTCGCTATGACACGTTCACCGCACTCCGGGCAGAATGTGTTTTCGTAGTTGTGGCCCCGAACGTTTCCCAAGTAAGGGTACTTCACTCCAGCCCTCCAAGCGGCTTCACGGGCGTGCTGCAAGGCTCGCACGTCTGTCGCAGGTGAGTCGGACTTGTACGCGGGAAAGTATCGAGTGAAGTGTATCGGCGTCTCTGGGCCGAGGTATTTCAGATGCTTGTCGATGACGGATGCAATGGTGGAGTCGCTGTCATTGACGCCCGGGACAACTAGATTGACTATCTCGACGTGTATGCCCATCTTCCTCGCGGCCTGAGCGTTCCGCCAAGGCACGTTTGCATCCACCGAACCGCAGAATTCTCGGTAGGTCGCTTCGTCTCCCTTCACGTCGATCTTTAGGCCGTCCAAGCCTGACCGTCCGAGCAGATCGAGGGCCTTGAGGGTCATGTACCCATTCGAGACATAGCAGCAGTAGAGCCCCCGTCTTCTCGAAAGTGAGAACAGGTCGACTGCCCAGTCAGTGAGCAGGGTCGGCTCCTGAAAGCTCGCACAGACTCCCTCGTCGCCCGAGCCTAAGGCCATCTCGACAACTCTTTCGGGCGATATCGATTCCGATCTCTCCGGCCTCGGCTGGGCCTTGGAGAGATCATGGTTTTGGCACCAAGGGCAGTCGAAGTTGCAGGACCAGGTAGATACTGTCAACGCTGTGGATCCAGGCCAATAGTGAAAGAAGGGTTTGATCTCGATGGGTCGGCTCTCCACTGCACTAAGGTCTCCGTAGACGAGTGTGTACAGCTTTCCCTCAATGTTCTTCCGGGTCCTGCAGGTGCCCACCTGGTCCTTGTCGAGGACGCACTTTCGCTCACATAGGATGCATTGCACCCTGTCGCCGTTCAGCATCACGCAGAGCGAGGATTCACGAACGCAAGGTCGGTCTCGAAGCTCCAAAGGACTTGTTCACTCTTCCTTCCGTCGCTAGCCTACACATTCATGAAATTCCGTGCGCAATAACTGATCTGTGGCGTCCGAAGACACGCGAGACGAGGTCAGCTTTCTCCATTGTTAGGATTCACTGTCTGGATGTTGTCTTTTGCGCGTACGAGTAGTAGCCCGTCGCGCTGAGCAGGACACTCCGGGTGACGTGATCAGGGATTTCGTCTTGCGATTTCCCGGTGTGCTTCGCAACGTCGGCCATGAAGGCCTCGAAGACTCGGTTGAGAGGCTCACTGGCCTTCACCGCCTCGAGAACCATTGATCTCCAGCGCATAATGGTCTCCAAGTTTGTCTGAAGGAATACTTCTGTGTTCTCGAGGAGTGGTCCGAAATGAGGCAGCAGGAGGCCGGCTAGATTCATTCTCTTGATTCGGGTGATAGTCTTCACGTACTGGTCTTCGTCAAAGCTTGGAGGCGGCGTCGATGGGATGACTGTGTCGAACCCCGGGTAGAGCAACCCAACCGCGTCGCCCGTGACTAGAAGCCGCTCGCCCTCTAGAAGGATAGACATATGATGGGGCGCGTGGCCTGGGGTCCAGAAGATCCTTAGTCTCCTGCCGGCTCCCAAGTCCAAATTGTACTGATCTCGGACTACCTCGATCCGTTCTCTCGGCACAGGAATGGGTGCGCCAAACACGGACAATGCTTCCTTTCCGAAGAGACTCGAGGCGCTCTCAATCAACTTTGTTGGATCAACCATGTGCTTGACTCCGTGTTCGTTCACAAGAACTCGTGCCTTTGGCATTGCTTTCGCGAGATGACCAACGGCTCCGGCATGATCTAAGTGCACATGCGTGGGAATTAGGTACTGTACGTGTTGAAGCTCGCTATCGAGTGCTTGCAGTTCGGAGAGCACAGTGGCAGCGCTCGTCGCATATCCAACGTCCACGAACGCGGATTCTTCTCCCTTGACCAGGTAGCTGGCTACAAGACCTGGGACGCCGCCCGCCAAGGTGTCTATTAGGAAGACCCCGTCGACGATCTCTCTCCAAGGCGACATGATACCAGCAGCCCCACAACGATTGGTACTTGGTCGATCTTCTCCCTTTTGGCCCTAGGGACAAACCTAGAGCTGATGCCCATTCTCCCTCTAGGGCTTGCTAGAATTCGACTTAAGTCTGCGCGCATGAAACCGTCATGGAATGGCTACTTGTCAGGAGACTCGCACGTCGGACAATGGGTACCACGTCATGGATGTGACTGGGTTCTCGCAGCCCTGTTGGTTGCAAGACACGATAGAGCCTCGCAATGAATCGCTTGGCTGTGAATTCTGTTCTGAATGAGCGGTTGCAGGAGACAAAGAGGACAGTTCTTTCTCTGGTGCGGCAGCACAAAGAACGCATGGCTAGCCTAGTTCTTTGACAAACGCGCCTTCTAGGAAAGCCAGTTCTGTGAAATCGTACTCTTCATAACCGTCGTAAGGTTTGAAAAGATACTTGTCCTCCCTGTACTTCCTCCACATGTCTAGCGGGACAAGCCTCTTTGACATGTTTATGCGGGCGACATCAACGCCCAGCACTCCTTTCTGCGAATCTATGTTTTCTCTTGCAAATGCCTTGATCCTGTCCCTGCTTACAGAAAGCATCGATAGGAGGATATCGTCCTCTCCGAACGAGTACGCGGCATAGGTTGGAAACAAGTCACTTGGATAGTCCAAGTGAACCGTATGGCTGAAAACGCTAAGGAGCTCGTGCGAGCTTACCCTCACGGCAACCTGGTATCTCTCAAGCTGCATAGGCCTATCTTTTGGCGCAGGGAAAAACACAGGCTTCAGGAGGGTGATAGTTCTTGTCTTCTCGGAGTTCGCCGCGGATGGAATGCGCTTCACAAGAACGTCCCCGAAGGCATCCATGTCCTTCACATCGTACATTATGCTCATGAAGTCCTTCTCTTCCTGTTGGGAGATATAGAGCGCCGTACAATGTTCGTTGCATATCTGTTGCACGTTGTTCAGGACTCTATCCCAGCTGTCATTCAGGTCTTTCTTGGGGAATACCCGTACGATTATCATCATGAGGATTCGCCGCAGAATATCCAGAAGATGCGATCACGGAATATTAATCTCTTCTCCAACTAGGTCGCGCCGAACATCCTTCCGCGTCGCGAACGACTGGATCCGCAACCAAAGTCAAGAGGTTTGACCTGCGAAAAAGAGCTATGCAACGGATTTGAGAGCGTCTACAAGCTGGATTTGGTACGGCCCAAGTTTGCCACCAAAGTTCACAGCGGTAATCTTTACTACGCCAGGAACTTTTGCGGCAGCCGAGACACCTATCCCCGTCGCTCTCCTAACAACATCAGCGTCGATTCCGTTGAAGACGAGTTCGTACACGGTCTGCACGGTTTGCGGGACTTTGGAGTCTGAAAGAACACTTCTGAGCGCGGGGCAGAAGAGGTGATTCGTTGACGCTGGCAACTTGTACTTCATCGAGCCCACCTTGGACCCGGACCGGCAGATCCCTCCCGGAAACGTTAACACAACACCTTCAACCCCGCCCATTGCCTCAACAGCCTTCTCTGCCGCCTCCAACCCCGAAACCTGCGAATCAGCCATGATGATGAAATTCCCCCCTGCTACGCCCCTTCTGACTCCAAACCTGTCCTCAATCACGAACTCCCCTTCCATGACGGGTATTCGCCATATCGTCCGATCGCCCAACTTGTCTCTCTTCTGAAAACCGTCGCCAAACTTTCGAAGTGCCCGTCCAATCTTGAGTGCTCGCCTCGCGTCAGGCATCGCGTCAAACGCCGCGGTTGTTGGGCAGGTCAAGATGCATTGGCCGATTCGCGTGAGCATCTGAAGCTTCAGTTCCCGCCTCGACCTATGCCAGATCTGAACGAAGACCCCAGGGCGCCCATCAGGGGTCTTCTCCGGAAGAACTACTCCTCCTTCCACGCCGGCTTCCGCAGGCGACATGATTATTGAGGAGGCAAAACCCGTGGTCGTCTTCCCCGCAATGGTTGCCCACTTCTCGTTAGCCGCCGTTACGAGGAGCCTTGCCGCCACCATCGGGAATGCTTCAGCAAACGTCTCCTCCACTTCCACTCCGTTGAATTCCACAACAAATCACCGAGAGCAGCTGGACTACACGGTTTGACAGGTGATCCAGCGTCAAACGATTTAATGGTTTCCCGCCGAACGCCCGCGGGAGCGCGGCGCCTCCCAAATCAGGTTGGGTTGGCCTTCGTTCGGAACCCGCAACCCGAGGAATTCATCGGGACCTCTTGGGGGTCTCGCTCACAAAGCTTCGCGGTCTTGACTGGCTGGTTGAGCCCGCTACGGTCTGGGGGATTCTTCCGTGCGTTGAGAAGCCAACGCTTGAGTCAAGTGTTATAGGGTCAAACAGCGATTTCGTATCGGAGCAGGATGAATCGATGGTCGTTAAGGTTGGATTCTTGAAGCTTGGATGCATAGGATCTGCATCATTGCTTGAATTCATGCTCGACGAGAGAGCGGAGAGACAGGACGTGGACGTTCGAGTCGTTGGTGCTGGAGCCAAACTCGGAGCAGAGCAGGCAGAGGAAGTCGCTCAGAGAGTACTCGAGTTCAAACCGCAGCTTGTGGTTGTGACAAGTCCAAATGCCACGCTTCCAGGGCCAAAGAGGGCCAGAGAGATCATCAAAGGCGCCGGCATTCCAACAATTGTGGTTTCTGACAGCCCGGGGAAGAAAGCAGCGCAGGACCTGGAGCAACAAGGCTTCGGCTACATAATAGTTGAGGCCGACTCCATGATTGGTGCAAGGAGAGAATTCCTCGACCCTCTAGAGATGGTTCTGTTCAACCTAGATGTGGCTAGAGTGCTGGCGGTGACGG
>CAZUTN010000055.1:0-7168 GCA_964623365.1 uncultured Candidatus Bathyarchaeia archaeon | reverse complement strand
CGAATACCTTGACGCGTTCTGCAGTCCTGCTTCTAGCATGAGTTCGGGGTCGAGCATGTTGATCTTCCTAGTTCCGTCTTCGTAGACCATCTTTAGCAGGGGCTCATCTTCCCTTGGTTGTCTGAAGTACCCGGAAAGCACAGGGACTATCTGTTTCACTTGATCTACCAACAGTGCCATCGAATCGCCGTTCTTCTCGACGAGTACAAGGCAACCTCGGTCTTGGGTGTGAGGACCCCCAAGGACATCCGCCGGATCGATGATCGGAACAACTATCTCCCTATGCTCCATCACTCCTCTCATGAAGAAAGGCATCTCGGGGAGCCTGACGAAATCCTTTGGAGCGACGACTTCCTTGACCGTGTCCACATGTAGACAATAATCTCTGCCACCTAACTCAAACACTACAATGCAGGATCTCTCAAGCACCTTGCCAGCTCCTTTTGTGAGAACTCGGGTCTTTTCCATCGCCGTTTTGAGGCCGTTCACAAGGTCGCCGAGCGTGCTCAACGAAGCTTCTAGGTTGACAGAAGATTCGAATAGTCTAGCAGCCTCTATTGCAAGCTGCATCGTGTCGATCCAGACTCTTTTCAGAGGAAGGAGATTTGGGTCCTTCGTTTCCATGACAAACTTGATTTCATCCTTTCGCGCGATGAAGTCGTATCTGAGACTGGTGAGCTCAGTCTTTAAGCTGACAATGTCATGGAATACAGCGGCGTCGTCGATCAGAGACATGGGCCAGGCCTGATCAGGTAGCGTGCAACTAGTAGTGGTAGCTTCCGCCACAAAGATTGAGGGGAGATTGGATCTAGACGGCCATCGAGGATTGCGCTGGCATGTCTTGAAGTCGCGCATCTTGACTTGTGGAAGTGGGGGTTGCCTTGACGATTTTTTCGACATCTAGGTAGATGAGCAGTCTTTCGCCGAGTCGACATATGCCTCGCAGATGCTCACTGTCAACGCCCATCGCTACTGATGGAGTAGGATGAATCTGGTCTGCAGGGACACGAATTACTTCGCTGACTGCGTCGACCAACATTCCAACTAGACCACCTTCGGACTCTACGATGATTGCGTGCGAGTGTTTTGAGGCATCACCTTGGAGTCCGAACCTCTTCTTCAAGTTGATGACTGGGATGATGGTTCCTCGCATGTTGATGACGCCCTCGACGTACGGTGGTTGTCTGGGCATCGTCGTGATCGCTCTTCTTGGTATGATCTCGCGGACTTGGCCGATCTCGATTCCATAGTCTTCGTCTCCCAGTTTGAAGACCACTATTTGGTCCACTTCCAAGGCTTGCTTCCGCTGGGTTTTCGTTCTCGATTCGTTTCTCCTATTCTGACAAGTCAAAGTCAAGTCACTGTCGTATGTCTAGATCCTACGAATGGCCGGCTCAAGCCTTGAGGTTCTCTCCCACGTTTCACGCATTCTCAGCAGTTGAGATGCGATGCGTTCCTTTCGAGATGAGTTCGGGAGACAGCTTCGCGCGGGTCTCCTTCTCAGGCTTGACTGGAGCCAAGTCAGCCGCGACCGGCGTCTCTTCTTCAACTTCTATCTTGTATTGCCTTATGAGTTCGTTCAGTCTACGAACGACCTGGCTGAGCTCCTGCGCTTCTGCTGTACTTTCTTCTACGCTGGCATTGATCTCTTCTATTGAGGAGGAGAACTCCTCCGTTGCAGCGCTGGCTTCTTCACTTGCTGAGGCAATTGAGCTCATTGCACTGAAAACCTGACCCGCAAACTCAAGCTGCTTCTTCGTACGCAGCATCGTGCATTCAGCCGTGGTTTCTGTTTGCTTGGCAGCCTGCTGCGCTTTTCCGAGCGCAGTCAGGACTCTGGTGTTTATGACATCCACCCCTGCTTGCGATTGCACGGTATTCTCCTCGATCGCCATCACCGCGGCACCGGTTTCGATCTGAATTCCGTCGTTCAATCTTGCGATTTCGTCAGCGGCTTTCTTCGATTCTTCAGCTAGTTTACGCACTTCTTCAGCTACGACTGCGAATCCGCGCCCGTGCTCGCCAGCCCGAGCTGCCTCTATTGCAGCATTCAATGCTAGAAGATTGGTTTGATCGGCTATGCCGGTGATCACAGCTGCTATTTGACCGATTTGCTTGGATCTAGCCACCAATCCTCGGACAACCTCAGCTGAACGAGCTGAACTCGCATTGATCTCGTTCATTCTTGCCTGGGCTTCTTTTGCCGCACCCAGTCCTTCATCAGCACTCTTCGAGTCTTCCTGGGCTTGAATTGCTGCTTGTTCTGCCGCTTGGGCCGCCTCCTCTACTTTGGCGCTCATTTGTTCCATGAGGTTCGTAGTGTTCTGAGCTGCATTCGCTTGGTCCGTAGCTCCCTTCGCGATCTGCTTGGCGCCGCTAGCCAACTGCTGTGCTGTTGCAGCCATATGTCGAGAGCTCTCCGCGTAGCGCGTGACCATGTTGTCTGTTTCCCCCGCCACGTTCTTGATTCTGCCTATCAACTTTGAGTTCTGAGATATCATGTCGCCAAATCCAGCTGCCAGCATTCCGATTTCATCACGACTCTTGACCTCAGGCTTGAGCGTTAGGTCGCCTTCCGCAACAGCGTTGACCACATCCACCAGCTTCGCTATCGGCGCTACGATACTTCTTGAGAATAAGGTCGTGACCAGACCGACTGCAACCGCCGCGACAGCAACAATGGTGAACGCGTTGCGGATTTGCTCACCTATGGCACGTGCGCCTTCTTCTCCTGCCATCCATGCTATTCGGCTTGTGACATTGGTGAAGTACATGGTTAGTCCGGCAAGTGGAACCAAAGCCACCATCATGCACACTATGAGTAGCTTCATCCTCAGACTTCTCGTTATTCTGCCCAGCCTTTTCGTCTTCCTAGAATGCAGGTCAATCGCTCCCCGTAGCTCTATGTGTTCGGGCAATCGTGACAGACTGGGCATATCCCTTTGCTCGATCGAGTGTTACACTCAAAAGGAAAGGCGGCAGGTCTGCCATCCAGACTGCAACGGGAGCGCGCGGCTTGAGGAACATTTCTGGGTCGGCATCATTTCAGTGATCGCTCTGTTTTGCGCCTGCCTCTGTGGCGAACGACGGTGTTCCGCGCAAAGTTGGGTGCCCCGTGTTCTAGGTCGCGACTGAGTTCGCTGACTGAAACACACGAACATTCAAAGGCTCATACGAGTACGGACGGCGAGGTGCAGAGGTAACAAAGCACCTAGGGTTCACCAATGATTCAGGGTTCCGATGAACGTGGATTTGCAGTTGTTGGCATTGGTTCATCGGCTGGAGGTCCCACGGCCCTTGAGAGCCTATTCGCTCGACTTCCTGGCGACTTACCAGCCATGTTCCTCCTTTCGCAACACATGCCAAAGGGTTTCACTAGACCGCTCGCTGAACGTCTTTCGTCGGTTTCGAATTTGCCTGTCAGGGAAGCCCGCCATGGTTGCGTGGCAAGAGTAGGCCAGGCGCTCATTGCGCCCGGTGGTCACCATATGAAAATCTTGGGAGGGGGGCTAGTAAGCGTTGAAAGAGCCGCAGAGGCCGCAACTCCAACTCCGTCAATCAACGTTATGATGAAGTCGATCGCACATGCTTACGGGCCCAAGAGTGTCGGAGTCCTGCTAACGGGCATGCTTCACGACGGAGTGGAGGGAATGAAATTCATCAAAGAAAGCGGCGGTGTCACTATCGCACAAGATGAAGAGTCGAGTCTTGTATATGGAATGCCCAAGGCGGCCCTCTGCGCAGGGGTGGTGGATATCGTCGCTAATATCTTCGACATGCCAGGGAGAATCGCAAACGCGGTGGAGATGGTTCTTGCGAGGTCATTGGCAGTTGAGTGAGGTAACGTCTTGCGTTAGGGAATTCCAGGTTGGGCTCGGCATGATGTTGCCGGTGAAGGAGCAGTCGATTCTTTCGATCTCAGGACTTGGATCCTGCGTGGGCCTTGCTCTCAGGGACATCGTGAGCGGAATAGGTGGTCTTGCTCACGTTGTCTTGCCCGACTCAAAAGAAGGCAACGACGCCTTCAGATGGCCCGCAAAGTACGCCGACACAGCAG
This sequence comes from uncultured Candidatus Bathyarchaeia archaeon, assembly GCA_964623365.1. GTDB lineage: Archaea > Thermoproteota > Bathyarchaeia > 40CM-2-53-6 > 40CM-2-53-6 > CAVPLU01. The sequence continues at coordinate 3,111 of CAZUTN010000055.1, read as the reverse complement.
TGAAGGGTCTTGTGAAACGAATGCTCTCCATGGGCGCAGAGGTACTCTATCTGAGAGCAAAACTGGTAGGCGGAGCGAACGTGCTCTCATTAGGAGGCTTCGACGGATCAAAGAACGCCGACAGAGTTCGAAGCGAACTCTCTTCGATACCGATCAGAATTATCGCGGAGGACCTAGGTTCCAATCTTGGCAGATCGATGAGGTTTGATACGGGTAATGGAAAGATCACAGTTAGAAGATTTCACCAGCGCAATGGCATAGCTGAACTGAAAGACATCATAGTCATCTAGGGTGCTTGGAGGAACAAAAGCTGGAGAGCGACCTCGGGTTCCAATATCTCAAGAGGAAAATCACAGCGAAAGGTCTGAATTGCACAGGGTACAAGGATGACTTCCTAAAGAGAAGGTTCGATGGAAGGATGAACGTCAAAGGCATATCATCGTACGCCGAATACGCCCGCTACTTGGATAGGAATCCGACGGAATTCAAAGAGCTCGTGGATGCATTGACCATAAACGTCAGCGAATTCTTCCGCGACCCGACTCTGTGGGCAGCATTCCAGACCAGGATCATGCCCGCGATCATCAAAGAAAAAATCCAGAATTCTCAGAGAGAACTCAAGATTTGGAGCGCGGGCTGTGCCGACGGAGAGGAACCTTACACGATTGCGATCGCGGTCATCGATGCTCTGTCCTACAACCTAAAGGCTTTCGAGATAGGAATAGTGGCGACCGATGTTGACCCGGAGAGTCTCAATAGAGCACGGAGAGGCGTCTACTCGCCGGCCAGATTGAAACTGGTAGAGCATTCTGTCCTTCAGAGATTCTTCACGTGCGTTGATGGAGCGAATCTGAGAATATCCGACGAGGTCAAGAGGTTTGTGACGTTTCAACCACACGACCTCTTCACGTGCCCACCGTCGTCCACCTTCGACGTGATTAGCTGCAGGAACGTTATCATCTACTTCTGTCGCGAACTACAACAGGCGATTTTTCGCAATTTTCATCAGGCTCTTTCTCCAGGAGGGTATCTGATCTTGGGCAAGGTAGAATCACCTGTGGGAGAATACGGGAGCGCATTCAAGTGCGTTGACTTGTCCGAGCGCATCTACCAGAGAGCATAGATCCTCAGTCTTCTTGAATCGCACATTCCATGCGTGCAAGTCAAATGAGATCTGTTTTCCTAGTCATATGAACGTCTCTCTGACGCAGGGTTGGGAGAATCGGACACATTCACATGGCGGTGTGAATCTGATTACCCACACAAGGATCGTAGTTCACCTGCGTGTATGGAGGGCAGACTGCTTTATGTGAATCCTCTCTTGACAGTTTTGCTGGAAATCAAGAGGGTGCCCTCATGGACCAAGAGCCCCCGCCGCTTCCCAGCACCGCTTTCGACTTGAATGAGCTCTCTAGGTTGAATGAGGAACTAAGGCAACTTAGGGAGAGCATAAGACGGAAGAGACTTGAGCGCGAAGAGGCTAGAAGAAAGGGAAAGTCGACAACAGTGGATCTTCGCCCGGAATTGCTCCGGCTAGACCGTTTCATTGAAGAGCTCGATCATCTCCGAATGACACTGAAGTCTAGCGCCCTTGCGAAAACCGATCACGAAGCGTCCGATGCTGAACCTCTAAGAAACGTACTCCTCCAAATGAGGAACCAGCTGGTGACTGAGAAGGAGGGACTTGAAGGAGAGAATGCCCTAAGCGAGTTTCGGGAGCAGCTCAAGCGCGAAGCTGAAGAACTACGCGTTCTGAGGGAACAACTGGCTAAAGACAAAGAGACGCTGGAAGAAGAGAGGGATTCGTTGGAGTCTCTTCTGGCTCAGGTGAAGGAGGAGCAGGAGCGGCTCAGATCAATCTTCATGAAGGTGCGTCAGGAGATCTCAGGAGATGAACCACCGCGCCTGAAACTTCCGTACGAACATAGAAAGGCTGAGCAGCTAGAAGACAGAAGCCTCGAGTTCCTCATCGATCAGCTCTCCACAATCAAGACGGAGCTTCGAGAGATGAGAGAACACTTCGTCAGAGAAGAACGAGCTCTTGAATCCAAACAAAGAGAACTGGAGAGAAAGGCCCTGGAGACGACAGTGGCGGAAGCCCGAGACGATCTCGCAGAACGTACCATTCGCAAGATTCGGAACGAACTTGAATCTGAACGAATCGAACTAGCGAGTCTGAGGAGATCAATACAGGAGATCAAAGCGGCCAACGCACGAGAACGCGGAATAATCGAGCGAGATAGGAACGCAATTCTGCGGGCCCAGATCAGGCTGGAACGCGAAAAGGAAAGGATCGCACAGAAGGGAGCGCTTGCGCAATTGCGGGAAAGACGTGAAAGAATAGCTCGTGGAACGCTGTCGGAAGTGGGACCGAGAGAGATCAGGAAGAGAAGAAGACGCAGAACGGGAGGAAGACGCGAGATAGAGAACGGTCTAGTGATGCAACAACTCAATCAGAGGAGGACGATCGAAGGGGAAACAATCATCCTGGGAGTGAAGCTGGGCACAGGAGATTATGGGATTGACACTACTCAAGTGAGGGAGATAATCCAAATGAGAGAAATCACCCCGATCCCTAGTCAGCCACCCTACGTCGAAGGTGTAATGAACGTTCGCGGAGCGGTCATCCCAGTCATCAACCTAAAGAAACGATTCGGGCTGGAAGAGAAGGGCTCTGACCGTCCGCACATAGTAGTCATAGAATCGACGAAGGGCCTAGTTGGCATGTTGGTTGACTCGGTGATTGAAATAATTCGCGTTCCCGCACAGGATATACATCCTCCTCCACCGGTGACCAAAGGCATCGATGGCGAATACCTTCGCGGAATATGCAGGCTGGGCGAGAATCTGATAATTTACTTGGATCTGGAAAAACTCCTTGAACAAGCCGTGCCCATTGACAGGACCGCTGGGCTGTAGCTTCTATTGTCGCGAATGCCAAATCTATCCGAGTTGACCAAGGATGAACACAAGGTTCTCAAGGCCATCCCCGGGACCGGTAGAACCAAGGTGAGTCTGAGACGAAGAGTAGGGTTCAGCGCAGGCAAGCTCCACAGATTGATCTCGTCCCTGTTGGGCAAAGGGTTGATTCAAGTCACGCGCGTTGGCAAC
>CAZUTN010000054.1:0-7520 GCA_964623365.1 uncultured Candidatus Bathyarchaeia archaeon | reverse complement strand
CATCGAAACGCGCTGATTCCTGACGCTTGCAATCGTATTGATAGTTCACACGTAAGAGTTCCCCCAGCATTAGTTCGCCGTCGATCACCATCTCAAAGACTCCCACATTGGAAAGCCAAACGATATATGTTCATAACAGGTCAGGCTCGCATTATTCTCGAAAAAACAGCTGCGTTCAACCGTTGGAAAGAGCGTCTCTAGATCTCGGCGCGACAAGTTCCGCGCCAATGAGGCAGATACTAAGAATAGCGGCTGTGGCTGAGCGTGCCGGAATCCACGGAATCTGGATAGGCGAGGACATAGGTCGAGGCTATGATGTCTTTACGCAGGCAAGCATCATGATGCTTAACGCCCCAACGAAGAACGTCGGAATAGGCATAACTAGCCCGATAGTCCGCAACATTTCAACAATCGCCAGAGCGGCCGCAGCCCTAAGGGAGATAGATCCTGCGAGGTTTAGGCTAGGCTTGGGAGTCGGCGGCCTACAAGATCTCGCAAGGCTTGGACTTGCTGTTGACAAGCCGGTTGCGATGTTGAAGGAAGCTGTCGATGCTCTGCGGAGGATTTGGGCCGGCGAGACCGTAACTCTAAGAGGAGAAAACTTTCACCTTCAACAGTTCCTGGCGAGGTACCCGGTTGGCTTCACCATTCCGGTCTACCTCGGCGTGCGCGGCCCTTCATTGCTCAGGCTTGCAGGTCGAATCGCAGATGGAGTAATTCTCAGCGGTCCCCTAGCCTACTTGAAGAAAGCTCTCGAGATGGTGCGGACGAGCGCAATTGGAGGGGGCTTCAGATCGAGGCCCAGGTCGGTTGTCTGGCTGCCGACGGTGGTTGTCCGGAAAAGGGCGGATGGGGAGCTTGCGAAGGCCGTTGCCGCAACAGTGATTGCAGACACTCCTCTGAGTGTTCTCAAGATGGCTGGGATTTCGGACAGCGCCGTCGAGAGGGTACGGAGAACAGCGCGGGAACGAAGTTATACTGCCGCGTCAAGGCATGTCACCAAGGAACTTCTGGACAGCTTCGCGATATCAGGGGATGCCGTGCATCTCTCTCAGGTGTTCCAGTCGCTCGCAAAGCTCGGTGCTGACGAGCTTGTCCTCGGACCGCCATATGGGAGCTCCGCAGCCCGCTCGATTCACGAGGTCGTCAGAGCATGGGAGCGCCTCTGACATTCGGCCTGGGCGTCAATGCGAACGAAACGCTTCACAGCATAATTGACAAGACCATAGCCGCCGAAGCTGTGGGCCTAAAGTATCTGTGGGTAGCTGACACGCCAGTTCAGTTGTACGGACCCGTTGTCGCCTGTGTGGTTGCCTCAAGGACATCGAGAATCCGCATAGGGCTCGGCCTGATGAGCGTTCTTCTACACAGCCCCCGGCAGATCGCGAATACGGTGACCACTCTCTCCTGCGCCTATGGGGACCGCTTCGATCTGTGCATCGGCGTGGGAGATCGACGACAACTCAGACACGTCGGAGTGCACGAAGAGCGCTTCGAAAACCTGCCCTTGAAAGTTCTCGAGGCGAGACGGAAGATAGCGTCGCACCTACGCAAGGCGAGTGTTGGAGCCAAGATCTGGCTGGGGGCTCAAGGGCCCAAGATGTTAACAACAGGCAAGGATTTTGATGGAGTCCTCCTAAATTATTCGAAACCAGAGATGATAGACTGGGCGATCACCGAGTCGGGGCTCCGCCGCAAACGTGGGTTGAGGATTGGCATATTCTCACCGGCATATGTGCACACGAAGCCCCAGCCGGGCATTCTTCAGCTGGCAAAGGTTTCCTCCGCAGTCGTGGCACTCGGCACATCCGGTGCAGTTCTAAGGAGATTCGGGCTCTACAAGAAGCTGTGCAAGGCCAGAAAGGTGGTGGAGGCAAGCCCCACTGTTGAGGCTATTCTTCCAGAGGTGCCAGATGAGGTCGTTGATGACTTCTCGATAACAATGAAAGCGACGAATCTCCCGTCATACTTGGCTGAGGTTAGGAGCCTCGGTGTTCGCCATGTCGTTTTCGGGTATCCACAGAACTACTCTGTCGAAACGGTCAAGGAGTTGGGGGAGGCTCTCGGTCTTGCTTCATAGACGGCGAGTCAATGTTACTGCGGCTTTTGTCCCTGCCGGCGGCAAGAAGAACGTCAGCCCACGATGGCGGCCTTATGAGACCAAACAATTAAGAGGACAACGGTATGTAGTTGGCTACACAACGTGATCGCCCTCCTTGATCGAGCTTCGCGGGACAAAAGCAAGAACTAGGGCTCTGATGCTCACAGCATCCTTCGCAGCGCTCTATGGGGTACTTAGACTTGTGCCGATCTTCGCTTGGATAGGTGGGCAGGGGAGGTTCTTTCCGGCGGCGGACTTTGTCGTCTGTCTTTATGGGATTCTCCTTGGTCCATACGTTGGATCAGCGTCCGTTGTTGCTGGAACCTTTGTCGGCATAGCGTTTACCGGCAGAACAACCTTCTTCGGCCTAGACTTCCTGCCTGCAATGATGAACACCTTGACTATCGGCTTCCTCATTAGAAAGCGGTGGATCGTTTCCGTTTCTCTCTTCACAGCTATGCTTGTTCTATTCCTCTTGCATCCCTACGCGCCGAACCTTCTTCCTGTTCCGCACACCGGCATGGTATTCCCCTTCCTGTGGCTGCATTTGCTGGCGTACGCTGTGCTCCTCTCACCGCTGAATGGAAAAGCAGTGGCCTGGGTGACCGGCCCCTCAACTGCACGCATGATACCGGCCGTCCTGGTGCTCTCCGTGATTGGCACGATGGCGCAGCACTTGGCTGGAAACCTTCTCTTTGCTTCGATGGCCAGTACGGTGATGGGTCTGACACCCAGCGCGTTAAGCTTGAGCTGGGGAGCCATCTTTGTGGTCTACCCGATTGAGCGAAGCGTAATCGTGGGCGTCACGACAATCGTTGGGGCCGCTGTGATCAAGGCCTTGAGAGCTGCAGGACTCACCGGTGCCGCCGTCTAGTTGTGACGTATTCCAGGAAGGCTTCGGCTGTGGTGAGGAAGAAGAGATAGGATAAGAGGTAGGCATGGAATACTTCGTGGCAGGAGGAACCGACATGAAGCTTTGGCCCTATGTCCTTCCGCTCCCAACAAAGCCCAAGCACCTGCGCGCTCTGCTCTTCTCTGTTTTCGGCTCTGCGATTCCCATGCGGATACTCGAAAGTATGAACTCCAGAAAGAGGACGTTTCAGAAGGAACTTGTCGAAAGCTTGCCTTGCTCGAACAAGACAACGCTGGGCCATCTTAGAAGGCTTGTGGAGGCGGGCATACTCAACGCAGGTTCATACAGGAAGGTAGTAAGGGGCAAAGGTGTGTGGGCCAAGTGGTATGAACCCACGCTTCTAGGAAGATGGCTACTAATGCTTCTCCATCCCTCGAGGCGACTTCGGCGCCCTGAAATCAGGGAGCTCATGACCCAAACGACCGAACTATACTGCAAGAGCTTGGCAAGGCTCTGCATAGAGCTTGAAATGAATCCTCAGATGCTCATCAGAACGTTTCGCCAAGCATACCGAACCGCAGTGCTCCACTAGTACGCGAGAATCGGTCTATTGAGCCAGTCTTTGCCCAGTACTCAAAGACAATCCCGACTCTTGGAGGAAACCGCTCAATCCATTCATGAGAAGATCGGCTGGTCTTGAACGTAACTCTTCTGCATTCGCAGCGCAACGTCCGCTTTCTCCAACTCGATCCCCAGGTACGCAGCGTGATCAAAGCGTGAGACTAGGCTTCGCCGAACTGCGGCTCTAGACATAGCCAGTGGGTCCCTACCTCTAATCACCAACCGGGGCATGGATGCCCCATAGATGTAGTGGTACAGCACTATCTGTTTAGCGTCTCTATCTAACGCCATCTTGAAGCAGCCTTTAGGATCATGAACGAAACGCTGCCTCTTAGCCTCCCAGACTACGGGCACGCCGACCTCGAGCGAGGCGTCGTAGTGCTCATGCTTGATCCGCTTCTCTTTCAACATCAGGAGATCCAAGCCGAGATCCTTCGGAGGCGAGCCCCGCATCCTCGCCAATGTTGCCATCCTGGCTGCTGTTGACATTTCCCTTACGCATCCCCTCGTCTTGTCGCTGGCTTCCGTCACAAGAAGAATGCTTGCTCGCACCTCCGAAGCAATTCCGGCCAGCAGGAGGTTCGCCCCGGCCGAGTCCCCGTCCATGAGCTCTACGGTGTTTCCAGCTCCGAAGAGAATCGGTATCTGGGGATGTCGCTGCGAAAAGTTGCGGTAGGCCATCAATGACTCGATCAGACTCGGCATGAAGATCGGCGACAAGACCGGGTCAGCGATCACCATTCTAAATCCGAGCCTGCGAGCTTGAAGGGTGTTTTCCTCAAGTTGCTCGACTCTTCTCCCAGCATCCTCCGGCCAAGACTTTTCGTCTGAGGCAGGGGTCACCACGACCGGAACTCTTGACGCGAACCTTGCGACCTGCTCCATGTTTGCGGCATTGATGCTTAGAATCAGATCCACACGAGCCCTGACGGCTGCTCGCATCTCTTGGACATCGTTTGTGTCTATGCTTACCGGTACAGGCAGAACTCGCTTCACAGCCCGTATGGCGCTCTGAGCCTCCTTTGCATGTCCGCCCCCTGCCACCATGCCGATGTCTACTATGTCCGCTCCTGAATCTGCGAAGTATCTTGCCCATGATACAATCGTCTTCTCGTCCATTGTCGAGGCGTCGACTATCTCTGCGAGAACTCGCATCGGAGCGGTTCCTCCGATGCCGAGCGCCCTCCTGCCTCGACCTATGGCCATTGCGGGCACACCCTTCTTGTTGATCGAGAGGAGCTCTCTCAACGCTCTCCTGCGAATGGCATCCTTGAGAAGTTCACAAGCCGGCATGACGGTTGAGAGTTTGATTTCTTTGAGCCGATCGAGCACTAGGGGTAGATCGGCAGCATGCTTTGGTCCCTTGAAAGCCGGAATGCCGATCTTCCTGGAGACGGATGAAACGTCACCACGCATCATTCCCGGCAGCATCACAAGGTCGAAACCTTGAAGGGGCATGCAACCGAGCCTGTCCGAGACGAACTTGGGCGTCATCAAGGCGGCCACCTCATTCGGTAGTGAGAGCACCTCCGCTCTCACGCGGCTCTGCTTCACATTGTCCTCTACCAGTTTTCGGGCGAGCTTCCCGGTCACGATTAGGGCTCTCAAGTTCAGGTCAATCCTGCAAAAGCAGAACAAGATTCGATGGCTTAAGGAGCTAGGTGCGAACGAGCTAATAGCTACTTTTCAAGGACTTGAACGGTAGCGCCCACGTTCTTGGCTGACGTCACAAATACTTCCCCGCCAGTGTGCGATGAGAGGAACGACGCTACCTCTTCTCTAAGGCGTTCCGCCTCATCTTTTCCTTGCACAAGACCAAAAACGGTGGGGCCAAACGAACTCTGCCCCGAACCGTAGGCGCCGTGGCTACTCATGAACTCAATGCACTTGGCCACCACCGGATGCATTAGGTCCCTAGTTACCCGGGCGAAACCCGCGTTCTGAAGTTCGCTTAAGCCTGCTCCAAACTCCTGGATGCTGCGTTCTACAACGGCTGGAAGTAACTTCATGAGGATGAGTCTGCAGACGGCGCCCACCTCTTCAGGAGGAATCGGACATCTCTCCTGAAAGATGCTGACCTCTCTCTTGCCCTCAAGCCCTTGAGACACGTTCGGTATGGCGAGCACAAACATCCAATCCTCAGGGAAGGCGTATCGAATCAAAACCGGGCCAGGCGGGGCTTTCGAGGCGCGGGACGGAAGGAAGCTCTGCTTTTGACGACCCGCCCCGAAGCTGTGCCCGCCATCCACGATGAGCCCCCCCATCTGGAACGCGGCCACGCCGATCCCGGACGTGCCGCCTCTTCCCATCACCTGCGCCAACTCCCTCGCGGTCGTGTCCAATCCGGAGAGCTGGGAAAGGGCAGCGGAGATCGAAAGGGCGAGTTGAGTTGTAGAACCCAGTCCCACGTGGCTTGGGATAGTGGAAGCCACATGTATTCTTGCACCGAGACTAATTGAGTAATGTCGAGCAAATCTGGTGGCCAGCGCGCGCACGAAGTCGGTTTGGACGCCTGTGACCTTGAGAGTGTCGTTTGAAGAGACCTCCAAGATCACACCCGGATGGTCGAGTGCGAGCCCTATGCTCCCGTCAACCCGTCCTAGACCACCGTTGAGGTCGACTAGCGAGAAGTGCAGTCTAGATGGACTCCTCACCTGAACCTTCATTCTTGCGCCACAACCCTCTTACATAAGCCAGTACTTCGCGGATGATCCGATCATACTGTGAGCCAGGAGATACTCTCTCGACCAAATCACCGTAATGCTCGATGAGCTCGGTTAACCTGTGTGCGCGATCCGTCCATCCTCTTGACAAGTACTCCCTCACCCTGGTTGCATGTATGACACATTCTATTGCTGCGAACGTGCTCCTGCAATAGGGCTTCGCCAAGGCCGTCCCCACCTCAGCCATTCTTATTGGACATATGAAACGACCTCTGTCTTCTCCCTCGTCGATTGTTTGCTCGACAGCAAATTCAACGTATCCGTCAGCAACCTTGATACGTGGCGCATCGACAGTCGTGGCTCTTTCAAACTGATCCACAAGGATTTCCCGGTTCTTCTCGATCCACTTGAACGCCGTAGCGTAGAACAAAGCTGGATCAGACGTTATGTTAGCTACACCGCATCTCTTTGCCTTCAGATTCTGGAAGGTCAAACTGGTCTTGAATGGTCGAACTATGAGCGACCCATCATCTGCAAATGTGATGCCCATTGGAGCGGCTGTTGGACGCCCATCTTCAGTGAAGGTCGAAAGTATGACCTCGTATATGTGGCCTCTTTCGATAGTGAGCCGACCAACGTGGTGCTTGATCCCCGTCAGCCCCAACCGACTCCTCAAATGCTTCTAAATAGACGCACGAGTAAATAGCTGTGGCCCGGCGGATAACGCCATCCAAACGGATTCCGAGATGTTGTTTCAAAGTGAAGATGTTGCGAAATAGGCATGACGAGATTGCTGCAGCGCTACAGCTTGCTGTTCTGCTGGAAGTCAGCGCATACCCCAAGCCTGGAAATGTGCACAGGACTCGTGATTTTGAACCCACCCGGTTTGAGCATTTCCTTGGTTCCGCTGCTGCCTTGGGGCCACACTTCAGACTCGCAGCCCTGCGCGGGTGCAGAGTTTCAGAACGATTGGGGGAGGACGTGCAGCTTGCGATTGGTGAACGCATGAGGTCGGCCGCAGAAGCATGCTCAGAATGGCAGCACGGCGGGAATACCAGTCTTGGCGTGATCTTACTCCTGACGCCAATAGCTTACGCGGCTGGGATGATCCCACCTGACTTAGCCATGAGAGCCCAGGAGATCAAGAAGAACCTGAGGATAGTCGTGAGGAGCACAACGTCGACCGACGCGGTGAATGCCTACCGGGCAATATCTTGCGCATCTCCGGGAGGCATGAGGACAATGCCTGAACTCGACGTGAATGACAAGAAGTCAATTGTTG
>CAZUTN010000053.1:0-7820 GCA_964623365.1 uncultured Candidatus Bathyarchaeia archaeon | reverse complement strand
TGGACAGGCCGAAGTAGACTCCGCCCACATCATTCACGCCATTCGAGATTGCGAGATCAAGCATTCTGCCCACTGCGCTCAGGTCATTGACGGTTACGCGTATCGTGTGTCTAACAGAGTAACCGACCAGCACGGGCATTCTTCCAGGTTCTTTCGTGTCTTGGTAGATCGGACTGAGCGAGTAGTCAACGGTCTGCATGTCTTTCTCAGCGATTCCGGCGCCAGTTAGCGCAGAGATGACCTTCGTCATCGCATTATTGTTCTGCTCCTCAGCCTGAGCAGCCGTGCTGGCTTGGGTGGTTACGGAAGCCACAAACCAGCCCATGTCAGGACTTGTGGAGACGGTTCCGGTACCGTCTACTGAGATCGTCTTTGCCTCTGGTCTTGGCTCTTGCGCCGCAAGTTCAGGTGTCCTGTATGATGCATAGAGCGCGAAACCGCCTAGGAGAACCACTCCCACAACAAGGATGAGAACAAGCCCGTAGAGCCGTTTCTCATGGATTTCACTCATCCAATTCACCTCCCTCATCAGCTGCGTGCTCGTGGCATATTGCGATGGGCATGATATGAATCCAGGCATTCGAACATGGTGTTCTAAGTTTCGAATGCGTTTCTAGATCTCTGACTGATGGGTGTCAGTTGACCACGGTATCGCGCGTCTTTGCAGCGTCAACACTTATTTCATAAGAGCAAAGTAGTGCAGAGGAGTCTGAGACGGCGAAGAGTTTGTTCAACATCAACGTCGCAAGCAGTGTGCTCGACCGCATCGGAGCCGATGTCAGGCGGCCTTACGAGCGCATCGGATTGTTGATCGGATCTTTTCTGGACGATGGATTGTGGGTCAACGATGTCGTTGTTGGAGGGAATGACGATTCGGAGACTTCGTGCGTGCTTTCAGCAGGGAAGTTGGCAAGGGTCGCGGATGACATAGTAAAGGGCAGGCTTGAGGGCAGAATTGTGGGCTGGTATCACTCTCACCCAGGTTACGGCATATTCATGTCGGAGACTGACTTGCAGACGCAGAGCAAACTTCTGCAGTTCTCTCCGTTTGTTATCGCGCTGGTTGTTGATCCCGAGATAAATGAGTTCGGGATTTGGGCCCTTGAGCCTGATGTTGGACTGGTTCAGGTCTCGAACGATCATATCAGAATCATTTGACGAGAAGGAGTCGAGCCCTCTTTCGTCGAGGTTTGATGTGGAGCCCTCTTCTGACGCGCTCCAGTCCAACGAGCCACTCATTGGCGAGCGCGAGTCTGTAGCGCACCAACCTTGACTTTGTCTCACTCCAGATCGGGTCGAGAGTACTCTTCGAATACCCCATTCTTTCGTACTCGATTATCTGAAGCAGAAGATCCAAGGCGTCTGCGCAGTGCACAATCCTTGCCTCAAGCGACTTCAGCGAAGAGTACTCGTCAAGAGTTGCCCTGAACGTTCGCGCAAGCCGCTTGTTCTCAAGACCCGACAAGATGCGCGAGACAGCTTTCCGCTCAAGGCGCATCTTTAATTGAGAACCTGATCTGCCGAGATATCGCAGGTACGCCTTGCTGATATCGAAGGTTAGCGACTCTGATAGGTCGTGGAGAAGCGCCATCTTCAACACTTTCTCCACATCGACTCTCCGAGTCCTCAGCCGTATCATCTCAGACAATGTCAACGCAATTACGGCGACCGAGTAGGAGTGCGAAGAGACGGGCTCAATGTCGTGTTTGTTGATTCTGTACGATATCCATCCGCTCCTCGGGACGAGTTTCAATCGCATCATGTCATCAAGAAAGTCGAGTGGAATCAAGCCTGGGCACTCCTCGAGTCTGAGGAAGTCTCAGCGGTGGTGGAAATATAACTGTACGACTTGTGCACGAGCATTTCCGGAGCTGCGGGCAAGCGTTAATACGCCAACTCGGATCATGAAGGGTCTGGCTTTCTGCGTTGGGCACGGTCGATGATGGCGCACGCGTAGCTGTCGAGGTCTGCATGGGCGTCGCCCTAGGGGAGCACGTGCTGATAGTCACGGACCCTCTCACACTAACAGTCGGTCAGGCGTTGAGGAAGGCGGCCGAGAAGGCGTCTCCACACAACGTGAGGTTGGTGTTTCTGGAGGACTTCGGCAAGCGCCCCTTGACATCACTTCCAAAGCCTCTGGAGGAATGCATTCGATGGGCAGACGTAACCTTCTATGCAGCACGAAGCATAGCGGGCGAGCTGGGTGTGAGGAAGCCCTTCATCAAGCTCGCCAAAGAATGCGCGCGCCACGCTCATATGCCATCCATAAACGAGCGGCTGATGCAAGAGGGAATGTCCGCTGACTATGAGAAGATATCAGAAATCTCCAAACGAATTCATCGGCTTGTGGCAACAGCCGAGACAGCACGCGTGACAAGTCCGTCAGGATCCGACCTGACAGTGGAATTCCATCCACAATGGAAGTGGAAAGTGTCGGACGGGATTTTCCGAACTAAGGGAGCATGGGGAAATCTTCCTGACGGAGAAGTGTACACAGCTGCCTGGAAAGCCAACGGAATAGTCGTGGCCGAGGAGCTGGGCGACTGGTTCAGCGACAAGTACGGTGTCCTTGAAGGATCGCCTGCCAAGATAGGTGTAGAAGACTCACGAGCGAACGTGCACACCATCAAGTGCTCCAACACGTGTCTGCGAGAAGACTTGGTAGAGTACCTAGAGACGGACCAAAACAGCAACAGGCTCGGAGAGTTCGCTATTGGAACGAACACAGCCCTGACGCAGCTCGTCGGGAACTTGCTCCAAGATGAGAAGTATCCAACCGTTCACGTTGCCTTCGGGGACCCCTACCCAGATGAAACAGGTGCCGATTGGCAATCGAGAACTCACATTGACGCCATCATGAAGAATGCGACTCTCTGGGTCGATGGTGCCAAGCTGATGGAGAACGGGCGGTTCATGTTTTAGGGGGAGTCAGTACTCGACTGTGGCCAGTTGCGTCAGGAGCTGCTCGATTCGGGCAGTGCACTTGGCGAGTTGCTCGCTGTTTCGCCTCATCTCGTTCAGGGATATCATCGCTCGGGTCAGGTCGAGAATATTCGGACGACGACTATAAACAAGAGAGTCGAATCAAAGTACTAAGGCCGGCCGTTCAAAGGGCCCGTCTGCGTTCAGAAACCGATCGCTGTTTGGCTAGACTGAGGGAGAGGCGGGTCTGGCCACGCCCGAATCCAATTCCGGAAATGCTTAATTGTAATCCAAATCGTACCAACACCACTCTATCGGGACTAGCGTTTGGTTCGGTCGATGCAGTTGCACAAGCTAGGAACAATTGAGCGGATCACGGGGCCTGTAGTGGTAGCGCGTGACATGCTAGGGGCCCAGATGTACGAACTCGTCAAGGTCGGGGATGCAGGTCTCATTGGAGAGGTCATCAGAGTCGAGGGAGAGAAGGCGACAGTACAGGTCTACGAGGAGACGGTGGGGATTGAGCCCGGCGAGAAGGTCGAGAGGACTGGCAAACCTCTCTCAGTCGAGCTCGGTCCCGGCATGATCAACCAGATCTACGATGGAATACAGCGACCTCTCCCTACCCTGAGAGAGATTGCGGGCACCTTCATCACACGCGGCGTTACCTCTCCCGCACTCGATCGGAAGAAGACATGGCGGTTCGTACCGAGAGTCAAGTCCGGCCAGAAGGTTCTCGGAGGCGACATTCTCGGCGAAGTCCCGGAAACGGTGCTTGTCACCCAGCGCATTCTTGTGCCTCCAGATGTTGCGGGCACGGTCAAAACGGTCGCAAGGGAGAGCGATTACCGAGTCACAGACGATATCGCCGAAGTTGAGACGCAGAACGGCCGTGTGAAACTTCAGCTCATGCACACGTGGCCGGTCAGGAAGGCGCGGCCAATAAAGTCTAAGCTTCCTTCGGTTGTCCCGCTCGTCACGGGCCAGAGGATAATGGACTTTCTCTTTCCCATAGCGAAAGGGGGAACCGCGGCTATCCCGGGCGGTTTCGGAACCGGAAAGACAGTGATGCAACAACAGCTTGCCCGGTGGGCAGACGCCGAGATCATAGTCTATGTGGGATGTGGCGAACGAGGCAACGAGATGACCGAGGTCCTTGAGACATTTCCGGAGCTGAAGGATCCTAGAAGCGGACAGCCGCTTATGACTAGGACGATACTGGTCGCGAACACCTCAAACATGCCGATAGCCGCGCGAGAAGCCAGCATCTACACAGGAATCACGATGGCAGAGTACTTCAGAGACATGGGATTTGACGTCGCATTGATGGCAGATTCAACATCCCGATGGGCCGAAGCCCTTAGAGAGATCTCTGGCAGGTTGGAGGAGATGCCTGGCGAGGAAGGATACCCGGCCTACCTAGCTTCCAAGCTTGCGGAATTCTACGAACGCGCAGGCAGGGTAGAAGTGCTTGGCAGTGAGTCAAGAGTCGGATCAATATCCGCAGTGGGGGCCGTCTCACCATCCGGCGGAGACTTCTCGGAGCCCGTAACCCAGAATACGCTTCGAATCACCAAAGTCTTCTGGGCTCTGAGCAAGCCACTGGCTGAGAGACGTCATTTTCCAGCCATCGATTGGCTCACGAGCTATTCGCTCTACCTCGACTCAGTCGAGGAATGGTATGAAAAAGAGACCAAGCAGCCTTGGAAGGATCTGCGGCGAGATGCGATGTCGCTGTTGCAGAGGGACGAGGAGCTGAGAGAGATCGTGATGCTCGTGGGCCCTGATGCTCTGTCCGAAAGTCAAAGAGCGACGTTGGAGGCCGCCCGCATGATCAAGGAAGATTTCCTCATCCAGAGCGCGCTGCATCCGGTCGACAGCTACTGCTCGCCTGAGAAGACAACTGAGATGATCCGCCTAGTCATCAAGTTCCACGAGAACATGGCGAAGGCGGTCGAGGGAGGAGTGCCCCTGCAGAAGATACTTGACATTCCTGTCAGGCAGGAGATCGCGAGGTGCAAGATCGAGCCCTCAGAGAAGTTCGGTGAGGTCTCGAAAGGGATCGAAGAAAGACTGGAGGATCAATTCAAGCAACTTACCGCCGAGTTCCTCAGGTCGGAGGGATCACCTGCATGAGTCTGATACTGAGGGAATACAAGACCATTACACGAATCTCCGGCCCTCTTCTGTTCGTGGAGGCCGTCAAGGGCGTGGGTTTTGGCGAACTCGTCAGGATCGTCGCCTCGGATGGCTCCGAGCGTAGAGGGCAAGTTCTTGAAGTAAGCGACAAGATGGCCGTGGTTCAGGTCTTCGAAGGAACTTCTGGTCTGGATGTCGAGGGAACAGCCGTTAGGTTCGCGGGTGAGACCATCAAACTTGCCGTCTCATCCGACATGCTTGGCAGAGTCTTTGATGGCAGCGGGACCCCAATCGATGGTGGTCCCAGTATCATACCGGAGGACTACTGGGACGTTCACGGGGCACCGATCAACCCCTATGCGAGAACGTACCCGAGAGAGTTCATCCAGACCGGCATCTCAGCAATAGATGGAATGAATACCCTTGTCAGAGGGCAGAAGCTGCCCTTCTTCTCTGCAGCGGGGCTTCCGCACAATGCGGTCGCGGCACAGGTAGCGAGACAAGCTCGAGTTAGAGGCTCGGGAGAAATCTTCTCAACAGTATTCGCGGCCATCGGAATCACGGCTGATGAGGCCAGGTTCTTTCGGGAGGACTTCGAGAAGCAAGGCGCCTTCGAGCATGTAACGATGTTCGTCAACCTAGCCGACGACCCTGCGATAGAGAGAATAATCACACCCAGGGTTGCCCTCACGGCGGCGGAGTACTTCGCCTTCAAGCTCGGTATGCACGTGCTGGTCATACTCAGTGACATGACGAATTACGCGGAGGCTCTTCGGGAGATATCCGCGGCCAGAGAGGAGGTGCCGGGAAGACGGGGCTACCCTGGCTACATGTACACCGACCTGTCCACGATATACGAGCGAGCCGGAAGGACGCACACAGGCAAGGGCTCGATCACTCAGATGCCGATCTTGACCATGCCACATGATGACATCACCCACCCCATCGCCGATTTGACCGGCTACATAACGGAGGGACAGCTGATCGTCGATAGAGGCCTTCACAGGCGTGGCATCTATCCTCCGATAGATGTCTCCCCATCGCTGTCACGCCTCATGAGGGAAGGAATAGGGAAAGAACGTACACGCGAAGACCATAGAGAAGTTTCCGATCAGCTCTACTACGCATATGCGGAAGGACGCGCATTCAGGGATCTAGTAGCCGTGGTTGGAGAAGAGGCGCTTTCAACTAGGGACAAGCTCTACCTAAATTTCGCCGACGCTTTCGAGAGGCGCTTCGTGAACCAAGGCGAATACGAGAACAGAGACATAGAACAGACGCTGGATCTCGGATGGGACCTCCTATCCATGCTACCCGAGGTTGAACTCAAGCGCATTGACCCATCGACCATAGCGAAATATCATCCAAGCCACAGGAACAAAGGCAAGGCGTAATGTCTGAAGTTATCCCGGGCGTTCACCCGACAAGAATGGAACTCCTCGCTCTCAGAAAGAGACGAGACATCGCAGAACGAGGAAGAGACCTGCTGAGAGAGAAACTCGACGCTCTGATGATAGAGTTCTTTGAGCACGTGCGTCAGATATCTGTGATGAGGGAGCGTTCCCAAGAGCTCTTGGTAGAGGCATACTATCTCTT
The DNA here is from genome assembly GCA_964623365.1 of uncultured Candidatus Bathyarchaeia archaeon. Taxonomy (GTDB): domain Archaea; phylum Thermoproteota; class Bathyarchaeia; order 40CM-2-53-6; family 40CM-2-53-6; genus CAVPLU01. The sequence continues at coordinate 1,163 of CAZUTN010000053.1, read as the reverse complement.
CATAGAAGCACAGATGGTGCACGGCTTGGCGAAGCTCGAAGGATTCTCTGTCGGTGCTGAGGACCGATTCGATATCGACGCGAGAACGAGAAACGTGATCGGAGTCACACTGCCCAGCGTGCAGATCAGCTTGTCACCATTGAAGAGCGCCCCGTACAACCTGCTCGCAACATCAGCGAAACTGGATGAGGCAACCGCGAAGATGGCAGAAGCGTTGAAGGCGATTACTGAGCTGGCAGGCACCGAGGCTGCAACAAGAAAGCTTGCGCAGGCCATAGCCTCAACGAAGAGGCGTGTCAACTCGCTGGACTACGTGATCCTTCCACGTGTTCTCCACTCGATCAGGTACATACAGATGCACTTGGAAGAACGCGAGCGCGAAGACTTCTTCAGATTGAAGAGGATAAAGCGTAGAATGGAGAAACAAGCAAGAGCCGCCTAGAATCCCTACGTGCGTGCGCACTACGAAGGCGCACACAGCAGCCGCGCCCTACCTAGGCTTGCTCGGAGTCATCATGGCTACGACAGTCGCGGTCGCGCTGTGAAAAAGCCCGAGAACCCAACTTTTTTCACACTCTTGCTCTATTTCGACGCAGCGGATACGGAAGTTGCTAGGAGAAAGAGAGCTGGCAAGAGTGTCTGCAAACAGTATCAGCGTCAATTACCACGAGGAGGGGACAGGTTCTCCCCTAGTCTTGATCCATGGCCTGTCGGACGATTGCGCTCTTTGGGCCCCCTTGATGCCGGAATTCTCTAGACACTACCGGGCTATCGCTCTGGATGTTCGGGGTCATGGGAACTCCGAGAAACCGGACATGCCCTATTCGATCCAGCTATTCTCCAACGACCTTCTTGGTCTCTTTCAAGAACTGGAGATACCAAAGGCTCATCTGCTAGGCCTTTCGATGGGAGCAGCCATAGCCCAGCAGTTCGCCCTTGACCATCCGGAGAGAACTCGTTCGCTGATTCTGCTTTCGGCTTTCAGTCACAATGACCCTGGCACTCGGGATACATTGAAAAGGCTTCGAGAAAGCGTGATCAGGGGCGGATTGCCTGCTTTTTTCGATGAAGCTGTCAAACTAGTGGTTACCCCCGAGTTCGCTTCCGCCAATGCCAATGCCATTGCACAAATGAAGGAGCGAAGTGTCGGGATCAATTCTCCC
>CAZUTN010000052.1:1786-7870 GCA_964623365.1 uncultured Candidatus Bathyarchaeia archaeon | reverse complement strand
GCGAGCGTCCTAATTCCCTTGGTCCGCTCTACGCCCAGTGCTTTCAGCATTGCTTCGAGAAATCGATCTCCGTCGAACATGTACAGTGGTAGCATGTTGATCACTGCTACACTGAGGAAGACGATCGCCATCCAGAACTCGACGCGAAGAAGATGATACGGCAGGCTGTCGGGTAGAAGCGGGAACCTGCCGCTGTACGTGATGAGATCTCTGAGTGGACTGATTCCCATGATTCCGCGAGATGCATTCTTCGGGTCAGGCTTCGTCGTGATTTGGAAATCTCCGCGCAGTGTCGAGACGGTTATCTGCGCGCCTGGGGAGATCCCCATCATCGCCTGTTGCAGGTCGGCGATCGTGTGGACTGACATGCCGTTGATTCCAACTATGATGTCGCCAGCTTGGATTCCGACCTTCTCGGCCGGATAGTCTGGCATGAGTCCTGCCACCTCAACGCCTGCATAGTTGGTCGTGTAGAACGGGCTGATCGTTGCGGCAAAGTTGGCAAATAACAGAAGCACAACCAATCCAAAGGCGGCGTTCGAGAACGATCCAGCCGCGTACACCCTCAGCTTTGTCTGATTCGACGCGCGATTGAGCTGTTCCTCGTCAGGCTCCACGAAACCGCCGAAGAGGACTACAGCGATAAAGACTCCCGAAGATTTCAGAGGTACGTTGTCGACGCGGCTCGCGATCCCGTGGGCAAGCTCATGCGTTGCTAGGACCAACGAGATTGCCACGATCAGATAGGGGAAGCTCTCCCAGCTTATTGTCAACCCGGGAAGGGGAATCACGGGTTGGATGGAGGTCGCGGCTTCGACTCGAAAGAAGAGATTGAATAAGTTCAGTCCAAGCTGATATACAGCGAAAACCATCAGTCCAACACCGACAGCAATCCCCGCGTTCCACAAGGCCCTCCAGAAATCTCTCCCCTTTCCGGCGAGAGACCCCATCCATGTGTTCAAGGCAGTCGTCTTGTACATGAAGTAGGCCGGGGAGAGAACGAAGCCGAAACGTTCGGCTTTGAGAGCTCTGCCAGCCAAGTATACGCCGCCCCAAATCACGCCGTATAAGAGTAGAGTGGTGATCGTAGGATCCATGCTTCTTCCTCGGCAGGTGGCTGCAGTTGGACCGTCTACATCAGCCAGCTGAACTAAAAGCATGCCCCTCAACGGTTGATGAAGGAAAGCAACCTTAACCTTGGTGTAGACGGTACCTCAGAAGAGCCGCAACCCCGCCGAGGGACTGAAGCATTTTTCCTGCCTCGTGTTCACTACTCACCAGCGCAACTTTCCCTCCGCGTTCCTCAACCGTTCTCATCATTGCTTCGATTCTGGATCTCTCTTCGTCCTGGGCCTCTCTGATCACTTGATCGGCCACGATGAGCGTTTCCACGGCGCCTAGGCTCGTGTCAGCCTCGACACGATCGAGTCCGTACGATACATCTCCACTCGACGATCCGAGCCGCTTCAGAGCCTCGTTTACAAGCTCGGTCTCTTGAAGCGCCCGAGAGTCTCTCCTGATCTTTCTGATTGCCCCCACCCTAATCGCTTCATGGACGCCAGCGATGCCGCCGCTTCCCACCGCCTTGACGGCTACCGTCCTTGATCCAATGTGCTTCGCTTGTGACTTCAGTTCCTTCAAGAAATGATCTTTCGTGAAACCAGGACCCACAATCAACATCGGCCCGCTGAATTCAACAAAAGCCACGTCCAGCAACGTCTGGATTCTGTGAAAGTAGTCCTTCATCGCGACTTGGCGCTTTTCGGCTTCGGCTTTTCCGGGAAGCCGTGACCGTACTTCACCCTTGAAGTCAAGCCCAAAGGAACGCAGAACGGCAACCGAGGCTTCTTCGGAATCAAGAGCTAGAATGATGATCGGTTCCTCGGCAACCATCGCTTCCTCCACTCTCTCGACGTGATGATTCAGCCATCTGTCCTTCCGTAGCGTGATTACGTCCTCTGGCCCCACGCTCAGCGTGTGATGAGAGCCGGTGACCCGGATGTCTTGAGGGGCTTCGAAGACTATTCCGTGAACGCGCAACCGATCAAGATCGCGGTCAAAGTACACTTTCTGCACAGTGATACCGAGCGTGACGGGAACTCTCTTGCTTGATGGCCTTGCGGCGTCCGTTGACTTGACCTCCCGTGTTGTCCTTCCCACAATCTGATCGCCTTTTCGTATCACATTGTACAGCACCCAGAGGTCGTCGATGTTTTGAAGCTCCAGCTTCATCACGCCGTGTTTGATGTCTTTGACGAGAATCTTCAAGGGCGAGCGCCTATAGACTTGACAGAGGATCACTTGGGCTAGTGAGCTTTTTATACGATTAACCGTTACCTTGCGACGGGCCCATCAATGAACCCTGATGAAGAGGACAAGATCGTCGAGGCGATGGAGCAACTGCGAATCAACTACAACCTCCGCCAATGGAGAGTCTGTTCTCTTATCTGCGAGTCCCTCGCTGAGAAGTTCAAGTCGTTGGCGGAGAAGGGTGACCAGTCAGGCAAATGATTTGGGACAGTTTCTTGGCGACGCCGGGCTACAGGGCCTTCAACTTCTCGTAGAAGTCCATGAGCACCTTCGTTTTCTGGCTTTCTTGGTTCAGTGCAAGTATCTTCATCCCGCCCTCGTACCGATCGAAGAGAACAAGCCCATGCGCGACTAGCGGCTCGATGATCCTTGCAACGGTGGACGGGGAGACTTCCAGAAACCCGGCTAGCGTGCTTTGGTTGAACACTCTTTCTGGGTTCTCAAGGAGATGTTGGATAAGCTTCACTTGTGCTCGCGATTGAAAGATGTCCGTCAGCCTCGTCATCCGAGTCATCCCTTCGACGGAACGACTCTCGTACCGATGCGCTTGCCATGCAAGGCCTTCTCAACATTTGACGGGTCCCGACCGTCCATAATGATGACAGGGATCCGTGATCTCCTGATGATTCGGAGCGCGATCGGATCCATGAGCTCGTACTCCCCTGCCCCGAATCCCCCTGCGGACAGAATTCCCATCAACTGGTCCGGCGTTACCTCATCCAGCTTCTTTGCATGCGAATCCTTGCGCGGATCCGCACTGTAGACGCCTCCAACGTCGGTAGCGTTAACCAGCAGGTCAGCACGCATCACCTCCGCAGCCAGAGCAGCAACCGCGTTCGTAGACTGTCCTGGTTGAAGCCCACCCGTCACGACAATCCATCCTGACTTGGCGTATCTTGTCAAGTCTTCGATGCTTTCGGGTATCTCTGGAAATACGGAATCCTCCAGCCCAGTTGCAAGAAGTCTTGCGTTGATCCGTGAAACGTGGATGCCGATTTGATCGCAAACAGCTTCCGTGGCGCCCAGTGCTCTGGCAGCTGCGATGTACTTGCGAGCAATTGATCCCCCGCCAGTCACGACAACCAGCTGGTTTCTCTTGGAGAATGCCTTGAGGACCCTTGCGTGCTCAGCGATACTAGTGGCGGAGAGCGCCGAATCGAAGGCGAAGCCTCCGAGCTTCAGCACGGCCTTCATTGTTCCTCAATCCATCGCGCTTCTAGCTGACGACGTATGTATGAGTTGTGTAGTCATCCGAAAGGCGAAGTATCTAGTCGCCGCGCGTGTTGTCGTGATGCCCCTTTTCGCGTCGTTTATAAGAACCGGATCTTCGAACGGGTCACGCGATGGGAGTAGAAGTCAGTGTCGTCGGCGGACTCGGTCTCTCGCTTCAAACTCAAGCGGACCTTGGAGACGCTCGGCTCCAAAGAGGGAAGAGGGACCGAACTGATCAGCCTCTATGTCCCCCCCGACAGGCGGATCCACGAGGTGATGACGAATCTCCGAGAGGAGTACGGGACGGCATCCAACATCAAGTCACGGGTGACCCGAAAGAACGTGCAGGAAGCGATAGAGAAAGTTCAACAGAGACTCAAGCTGTTCAAGACTCCGCCGCCAAATGGGCTCGTCATATTCTGCGGAGCGATTCCATACGGCGCCCCCGGGAATGAGAAAATGGAGATCTACACGCTGGAGCCGCCCGAAAAGATCAACGTCTACTTCTATCGATGCGACAGCCGATTCCATTTGGAACCGCTCTTCGACATGATGCGCGAGAAAGACACCTACGGCGTGCTAGTCATCGACGCAAACGAAGCGACCTTGGCGACACTGCGCGGCCAACAGATGAATATACTCAAGGAATTCACGTCTGGGATACCTGGAAAACATCGCGCGGGAGGACAATCCGCGAGAAGATTTGAGAGACTGAGGGAGGCCGCGCTCAACGAGTACTTCAAACGAGTCGGCGCTCACACGAACGAAATCCTCGGACAGATCCGCGATCTACGCGGCCTGATCTTGGGAGGTCCAGGGCCGACGAAGTACGATTTTGAGCAAGGCGACTACCTGAGCTACATACTCAAACAGAAGATCATTGCGACTGTGGACACGTCCTACGTTTCTGGCACAGGCCCCGACGAGATCGTCGAGAAGAGCCAAGATCTGCTCAAGGGTGTTCGATACATGGAAGAGAAGAGGGTCGTGCAGAAGTTCCTGTATGAACTTGGCCATGAGACGGGCCTAGCTTCCTACGGCGAGACACAGGTCAGAAAACACCTGAACGCTGGACTGGTGGACACTCTGTTGCTATCGGAGAAGCTAGACCGACTTCATGTCTTTGTGAAATGCAAGAACTGCGGCAATCGTGAGGACGCTCTGCTTCCACGCTCAGGCCTCGCCAAGTTCGAGCAAGAACTGCTCGCGAAGCCTTGTAACAATTGTGCAAACACAACCCTGGCCATCGAGACCTCTCAGAACCTGCTCGACGAGTTCGTGGAGATCGCCGAGAAGAGCGCAGTCAACCTGCAAATGATCTCCACAGAGACCGAAGAAGGCATCATGTTGCTTGAATCATTCGGCGGGATAGCGGCCATACTTAGATACAGACCGTCAGGCTAGTCCGTGGTAGCCTGGAAACAGCACTCTAGGTTCTCAGGCGTAGTGTACGTGACGGAACTTTCTCGCTAGCGCAATTACTCTCTTCTTTGCAAGGCGCGGAGCTTCTCGCCCGGAGATTATTCGACTGATAATCTCCGCAACTTCATTCATGTCGCTCTCCCGCATTCCTCTGCGCGTCATCTCGCTAGTGCCCAGCCGGATTCCCCTATCGACAATCACGTTCGCTTCCTGTAGTCTGTCAGGGATCTTCTCGCTATCTTTCAATCGATCCATGTCTAGGAGGACTTGATGCGATGCTGTATACCCGAATTCCCTGCAGCGTACTGGGACCCCTGCCTCGTCAAGTCCTTTGGCGAGCGCGCGACTGTTGCGGATCACTTGGATGGCATATCGTCTACCAGATCTTTTCGCTTCAAGAAGAGCCGCAGCAAGAGCAGCGATCCGGTTCCAGTGAGCGTTGTCGACGATTGCGGGAAAGATTGTCTTCCGAATCCGCTCGCCTTCAGGTCTAAAGGCGGCGATGATTCCGCCCTGCGGACCAAAGAAGGTCTTGTGCGTGGACCCCAGTAGAATCCTGGCACCCTCCTTCAGCGGCTGCTGAAAAGCGCCTCCTGCAATCAATCCCAGAACGTGAGATCCGTCGTAGGCCAGCACAGAACCTGTCTCGCGACAAGCATTCGCAATTGTTTCGATCGGGAATGGAAAGAGAATGAAGCTCGCTCCCAAGATGACGAGCTTCGGCATTTCGCTTCTTATCAGTTCAACTGTCTCGCTGGTCCGAATGTTCCATTTCTCCTTGTCAAAGGGGAAGTACAGACTCTTCAGACCGAGTATCTTCGCGTAGCCTGCCTCGGTGATGCCTGGGTATCCTCCGTCGCCCGTGCTGACGGTGAGAATCTTGTCGCCTTGCCGAGCGAATGTGGAAAGCAGAGTCATGTCGGCGACATGTCCTGACAGTGGCGCCACTTCTGCCCATTCCGAGCCGAAGATGTCGCAGACGAGTCGCCTCGCCATCTCTCCGATCTGATCGGTGAACCTTGTTCCCGAGTAGAAGTGGTCAGGTGACGTGTAGCGATGCCCGAGGTCAGAGCCCAGAATCTTACGTACGGTCGGGCTGGTCACGTTCTCGGAAGCTATGAGGTTCAAACATTGCTCTGT
>CAZUTN010000052.1:0-1686 GCA_964623365.1 uncultured Candidatus Bathyarchaeia archaeon | reverse complement strand
GATTTCACTCTCTATCTGTCTGAGCAGGAGTATGCGTTTGTATGTGGGGGGATGCGTGGAGAACGCTTCATTGAGCCCCCTCCAGGTTGATCTTGCTTCTTTCTCCATCGCCAGCTGGAGCTCTCTCTCGTCAAGAACTCCATCGCGGTCGAGGTCATACTCGTGTCGCTTGTCCAGTATGGTCTCAACTTCGCTCTTGGCCAATGCCGGGTCGGAGATGTACAGCGCCCTGACGCCGTGGGTGTCTTCGGGTCGAAGTGAAAGACCGTACGCGATCTTTGTGAGAGCGCTCTCCAGACTCCTGGGGGTACCAGTGAGGTAGCCAGAGTAGACATCTGCAAAATGCTCTCTGAGTCGGCTTAGCTTCATGACGAGAAGTTGAGCAACAAAGTACACGACCAGCGCAACCGCGCCAGCGATAGCAAGATATCCGGCACTCTTGTCTCTGTCACGCGAACCCGTACCCATGAATAGAGTACTCCTTGCAATGATGTAGGCAAGGAGGGGAATCGCCGAGAGGACAGTCATCACAATCGAGTCTCGGTGCTTGATGTGTCCCAGCTCATGAGCGATCACGCCTCTGACCTCATCTTCATTGAGTTGCCTCAACAGGCCCTCGTGCACGGCAAGGGTCATGTTCGATGAGGAGTTCCCAAACACGAAAGCGTTCGGCGCGGGATTTGGAACCACTGCCAGCCTCGGCATCACTATGTTACTGGCAGCGGCAAGCTCCTTGACTGTGTTCTCAAGCCAAGGATACTCGCCCTGCTTGAGATAGTGAAGCCGGGTCGACCAAGCAACGATCGACGGACTGATCACAAACTGTATTGCGAGGAATATGAGCGCCAACAGGAACGAGCCAGAGAGGGTCTCCAGCGGAGACAGATTCATTTCGGTAGCCGCGCTGTACAGCACCGACACAGCCCCCAAGAATCCAACAAATATGACCAAAGTCATTATGATCGTGACAAGCATGGTTGTCCGAAGTTGGGCTAGGCTTGCCATTTGTTCCACGCGCCGGCCACAGGCTTGAAGGAAAGAGAGTAAAAAGCTAGCGCTTGTCAGCCGACGCGTAAGCACGAAGATCTGAATGTGACGAAGATTGCATTTGGTGTTTGAACTGGGCCAGCATTTGCCTGAGAGACTCTTTCATCGAAGTGAGATGAACAAGGAAAGAAGCGCGGGAATCGGCCGAGATGCTTTGAGCAGGGCAGCCGGGCAGGTTTTGCTCAGGTCAAGACGCCACAATTCGCCAACGGGTTGAATGGACGATGCAGTCGACGTTGGATAGTCTATTCGGTAGATCTTCGCCACGCTATTCTCGTAGAGCTTTGTGAAGTGCTGCGGCTGAAACCTTTCATCGAATAGCAGTCTCATCATGGTGACCTGCTCAGCCTTCGATGTCAATTGATAGCTCGGTGTAGCCAATGTCGCGTTGATTCGAACATAGTCTGATGCATTGTAGCCTGCAATCCTTGCAATCCAATGGAACTTCGCCAGATCGTTGAATGCACCCCGGTCGTTGTCGCCGTGGAAGACCATGACATGTGTTGCTTGGTATTTTCGCATCATAGCGAGCGATTCGTCTTCGGGTAAAAGGAACGCCCTCGCCACATCATGGATCTTCTCGGATGACTCATACGTACCGAAGAGCAGCATCTCCAGCGCGTAGACAGGGTTCTGACT
>CAZUTN010000051.1:0-7879 GCA_964623365.1 uncultured Candidatus Bathyarchaeia archaeon | reverse complement strand
CCGCCCAAGAAACCTACTAAGAAGCCTAAGAAGAGAAAGTAGCGGAAGTACCAGCGATGGAAATCAAGGTCAATAATGAATTCTACAACCCTCTCCTTAAGCGAAAAGAAATCAGCGTTGAGATCGAACACACCGGAGAGGGGACGCCAGAACGGTATGAAATAAGAAAACGCATGGCATCGAAGCTTGGCGCAAAGGTCGACAACGTGTTCGTGGTAGCTCTTCACGCCTCGACGGGAGTGCCGAGGACCGTATGTTCACTGCAGGTTTATGACGACGCTGACGCGGCGTCATCGACAGTTCCCGAGCACATCGTCATCCGAAACCTGCCCCCCGACGAGCGGGCGAAGGTCAAGGAAGGCGCGTCCGCGAAGGCGGAGAAGGCAGCCAAGGAAGCTGAAGCTAAGCCCAGCATCAAGGCCGAGACAAAAGAGACAAAGCCCGCGACGAAGCCGGAAACGGAATCTTCGAAGCCAGCGAAATAGGTAGTGTGCACGGATGAGTGAACAAGAGCCTCCAAGGAGGGAGCATGAGGCCCGCGCCAGCAAGTTGTATGACCTGGACATTGCGAGAGGGCAGATCAAACTCAAGAACAAGAAGTGCCCTAGATGCGGAAACTTCATGGCGCATCACAAGAACCCCGTCGAGCGGTGGACGTGCGGGTCTTGCAGCTTCACCGACTATGTGGAAAAGAAGAGCTCAACCTAACCGCTTTCATTCATGCCTTCTAGGAACGAATGGACTTTCTTTCTTGCTTCGTCGTCAACTTCCACCAGTACGACTCCCTCGTCAGGTTGACCATAGATCACAAAAGAACCCAGAGGTGCCACTGCCATCGCGACCAGGGTAAGCAAGTCCTCCTCACCATCCACGATCACCACGGCATTTCCAGCTTCAACTGCTTCGTCGACTGCTGCCCATGCATTCGAGCTGATCGTCCCCGGCTCGTTTCGAACGCGGAACGTTCTTCCCGTGGAAGCGACAAGAGGTTTGGTTTGAACTCTCATTTCCTTGTTGTCGATGATCACTACGTCCCTGCGAAGGTCTCTTGCTGTGGCGTTTCTCGAAACGGCGTCACCAACAAAGATCACCCTTGGGGGCTTCCTGAGGGATATCAGTTGGGCAATCTGCTGGTAGACTTCCGAACCGCCTCCGCGAAAGAGTCTTCCTAGCGGTTGCTTGAGAGAAGACCTAAGTTCCTCTGTCAAGACGAACTTCTGCAATCCTCGACCAACAACGTCGGCATCCGGTCGCTACCGTACTCGAACGGCGTATCGGCCTGGCGTTTTGATCTTCATCTTCCTAGCGATCTCTGATCTCTCAGGGTCTATGATGATTGCCAGTCCTGTCCAGTCATCGCTAAGGTTGGTCGACTTGCAGTTCGGGCAGACTGGCCCGTTGCTGATGTATCTGCAGTTCTTGCAGGCCTTTTGGGTCAAGCCGGCTTCTCCTCTTTCGCTCCTCGCGCGCGACGAACATCCTGCTCAACCCATTCGATTTTGCCTAGGAAAGGTTGACGCATTGTGATTCCGATCTTTCCCCCCATTCCGCCCCTTGGGAAACTCACCGCGATGATCCGTCCTCTGACGAAATCTCCTTTCGCAATCTTTCTTTGGCTTTCCTTTCCGACGAGAACTCCATGTTTCTCATCATATGATATGTAGTCGTCCATGATCTGTGACACATGGAGCAAGGCGTCCTCGGGTCCGATCCTTACGAATGCTCCGAAGTCCGTCACCTCAACGACTTCTCCTTCCACTACCTCGTGCATTTCAGGATAGAAGCTGAGAAGCTTGAATGTGACCCGATGATACGTCGAGCCGTCACCTGGAAGGACCTTTCCGACCGGATCCACGTTAACGTCGACCACGAATACTGCGTATCCTAGCTGCTCGTCGACAATGTTCTCGTACTTGAGCTTCACTTGGTCCGTGGCCGCCTTGTCGATTGGATTACCGAAACTCTTGGGCGGAATCCTAACTATGTCCTCGACCGTCAAGATCCTGAACAAGACTATCTCCGCTTTCGATCACAATACTCATTCGGCGGTTTACCAGTAGCCTGCCTCAATGCCTTCAAGCTCCAACTTAGCTTTTTCTCTGAACAGAATCACCGGCTTTCCAGTGTGTCTGATCTTCCTTCGAAGTTCTGCATCGGCGGTTGCAATGATTACATTAGGGAGTTGCGATGCTTCCATGAGCGCTGCATCAGCGTCCGACATGCTCGATGGAGCGCAACGTATCTTTCGTTTCCGAATGAATGCCAGTGCCACTCTCGCATCTCGCCCGGTAGCACCGGCGCCCTTGGCCAGCCTCTCCAGTTCCGTCATCACGGCGGCGGGAACCGCGAACTCAGTTCTGCGTTGAAGGAGTCGCTCTGCCTTCGACACGACATCGACGTGAAACTTTGCCGATAGCATGAGGAAGCTTGCGTCCAAATAGACTGTGGCAGCCACACGCTATCCCTTTAGGGTGCCGAACCCGATGAGACGCCAACTGTCCCCGATGCGCCTACTCAACGCGATCTTGAATCCAGGTATGGGGCAGACAGCCTTCCGCAGGCCAATGTCGACGATGTCTTCCCTGGCTGACGTCACGACACCTGAGGTCACGGCTGTTCCTATGTTGAGAACTAGCGGCTCATTTGTCTTGATCTTCTCGACTGGAACCAGCTGTTCCGTTCCGACCGCTCTTTCGAAGAGCGTCACTTCGGCCGTAAGCTTATCGAGCACCTCGGGGAGTTCTCCAACCTTTCCTACCACGCTGCCAACGAGACCGTCGGACTTTGTCAGCGAGGGGTCTAGAGCCGTTCCAACTCCAACAAGACCTCCACTCCGCGCCTCAGTCACAGGTCCCTTCGAGGTGTTCAGACTCGTTACCTTCGAAACAAGCGTCTCATAACTGGTTTTTCCTCCGGTTTGGACTGGCAGACCCGGCTTGATCTCTATTTCATGACCAATCTCAAACGTGCCCTGAATGATGGATCCTCCCAGGATCCCACCGCGAAGATCTTCGATGCTAGTACCAGGCCTGTTGACATCGAAAGATCTGAGAACATGCATTCTCGGCGATGCGGTTGGATCTCTCTTCGGCGTGGGGATTCTCTTCTCCATCTCGTAGAGAACCACGTCTGTGTTTGTCCCATGTTGAGCTGAGACCGGAACCACGGGCGCGTCAGCTGCGATCGTGTTCTTGGCAAATGACTTGATTTCCTCGTAGTTCTCGACTGCCCGAGCTCGGTCAATCAGATCGATCTTGTTCTGCACCACTACCAGTCGTTGTATCCCCACCATCTGTGCAGCCAGCAGGTGTTCGCGGTCCTGAGCCTGGGGGAACTTCACATTGCTCGCCACGACGAAGAGTGCACCATCCATGAGGGCCGCACCGGAAAGCATGGTAACCATGAGACTGTGATGACCAGGACAGTCTACGAAGCTTATGCCTCGCCTAAACTTCGTCTCTGAACCACAACGGGGGCACTTTGGACTCGTCGCGTAGTTGTGCGGGGGCCTGCACTTCTGACATCTATAGATGAAGACGTCTGCATATCCGGTTCTGATGGTTATGCCTCGCCTAAGTTCTTCTGAGTGCCTCGCGGTCCAGATACCGGATATTGATTGAACAAGGGTACTCTTGCCGTTGTCAACGTGACCTAGGGTTCCGATGTTGACCTCTGGTTGCCAATCTAGACTCTCGTCATTGGCATCCTGCTCGTCTGCGTCTTCAGCGCTCATCTCGTCTCGTCGTTCCAGAGTTTACGCTCTTGATTCGATGACGGACATATAATGGTGTCTGCGGCTGCATGCTGCTTGCTCGGATCCGTCGGTGTTTCAGCTACTGCTTCGCAAGTTCGCTGATGATCACCGTGCCTGTAAGAGTTCCTGAGACTACGAGTAGAAACCAAAGCCCGAGCAAGATCCATATGCGGCTGGATATCTGCTCTGTGCTAAACACGATGTTCACGAGCACGAACTGCGCGAATCCGAAGATGACCCCTACTAGGCTCAGCGCACTCAGTCCGAGCAACCCGAGGGTTCTGGTTGACACCTCTCCTGCAGCGGAGAAGACCATCAAGTCAGAGACGAAGGTGACGGGCCCTATGATCATTAGGGCTATGAAGATTGGATTCTCCAAGTAGAACTTTGGATTGAAGAGGTCCAAGAGACCATATCTTACTTCCTTTGCCGCAAATATCCTGACCAGGCTGAATACTAGGAAGACGATGTTGACCATGCTAGCCCAGAATAGCGTGCCCAGGATTTTCCCGTCCAACTCGATCAGCACTCCAGTGTCGCCCGGATAGTGGGGCTGCCTTCAAAAAGTCTTTTCCGCACAGGAACGTGTGCACGAAGCGTATGCAGCGCCCTTTCTCTGCAGTGCTATCGAGACTTGCGTTTCCAGACGGTACCCTTCGGAGTGTCTTCGATCAGGATCCCCATGGCAGACAGCTGTTCTCGCAGTTTGTCAGCAGTCACCCAATCGTTCCTTGCACGTGCTTCATCTCTCTGTCTTATGAGGAGCTCCGCTTCTTGAGGTAGGCGCTCAGGTCTCAGCGGCTCCACGAAGATCCCAAGGACTTTGTCAATTCCTAGGATAAATCGATGCACAACCTCCGCGTCCTCTCGCGATATCTTGGATTGATCGATGGCACGGTTTACGGCTCTCGCTGCACGGTGCAGTGCAGCAAGCGCTCTGGGGGTATTCAGGTCGTCGTCCATGGCTCTTTCAAATTCCCGCTGTTCTCTGGAGAGGACCTTTCGAAGTGCGATGTTGTTGTGTCTGCTCGGTGCGTCAACGCTCTTGACACGACGGAGTGTCCTGCGAAGGGCATCGATTGCCTTTGCCGCATTTACAGGCGCCTCCTCAGTAAAATTGAGTTGCGCCCGATAATGCGCGGACATCAGAAGATACCTTACTGCAAGTGGGTCGTGTCCTTTGGACAGCAAATCTCTGAGTGTGAAGAAATTGCCTAGGGATTTCGCCATTTTTCTCCCCCCGACCAAGAGCATTCCCGAGTGGAGCCAGTACCTTACGAACCGCTTTCCCGTTCCCGCTTCGGACTGAGCGATCTCGTTCTCGTGGTGAGGAAAGATCAGGTCCTCGCCGCCTGAGTGTATATCCAGCGTTGCCCCGAGGTACTTCATGGACATCGCAGAACACTCAATGTGCCATCCCGGTCTGCCCTTACCAACGGCGGTCTCCCAAAACACCTCGCCATTTTCTGGACGCCAACCTTTCCATATGACGAAGTCTCTAGCCTCGTTCTTGCCGTACTCATCTGAGTCGACTCGCGCCCCGGGTCTGAGCTCGCTCAACCGCGCACCTGACAGCCTGCCGTACCTCTTGAACTTTGAAACATCGAAGTAGACGGACTCCTCAGCTTCATAGGCCACGCCCTTGAGCACGAGCTTCTTAACGAGGGCGACCATTTCATCTATGTGTTCGGTTGCTCGGGGATAGTGTTCGGCCTTCTCAATGTTGAGGGCGGCGATATCTTCGAAATATGCTTCCTCGTACTTCTTCGTGTAGTCGCGGAGAGTCACTCCCGCGGCTCTTGATTGACGGATCGTCTTGTCGTCGACATCTGTCACGTTCGTCACTTGGATGACCCGGTAGCCTTTGTATTCCAGATATCTTCTCAGCACATCTTGGAACACGTAGGTCCGGAAGTTACCAATGTGTGCGTAGTCCCAAACCGTGGGACCGCACGTGTACATTCTCACAGTTCTCTTCCTTAGGGGGACAAACCTCTGCATTTTTCTTCCTAGAGTGTTCATCAGTCTGAGCGCCATGACGAGACCTCTCCTTGCTGCAAGGACGAGCGACCCATTGTGCAAATTCTCGGATCTGGGGAGGGTTGACTATCTTGTGGGAACGAATAGTTCCGCCTTGCCCTAGCTAGATCAACACGGAGCGTCTGCGACAGGGAAGCATCTGCAGAAGCGATCCCCCAATAGTCACGCCTCACTTTCATGATCAGATAGAGTCGACGTATTGAACGTTTGTGGGAGAACACCGGTCGATAGCCAGTCGCCGCGACTTGTTACAGTTTGTAGCCAATCTTCCTGAGGAGGCTCTTCCTATCTTCAACGTCTTTCACCGTTTCGATGCCTTTGGGCTTTGAACCGTCTATCACGCCAAGTATGCCTCTGCCCTGGCCGGTCTCGGCCACGACGACTTGAATTGGGTTTGCAGTGGCAGCGTAGATTGAACACACCTCGCCATTTTCTGGACGCCAACCTTTCCATATGACGAAGTCTCTAGCCTCGTTCTTGCCGTACTCATCTGAGTCGACTCGCGCCCCGGGTCTGAGCTCGCTCAACCGCGCACCTGACAGCCTGCCGTACCTCTTGAACTTTGAAACATCGAAGTAGACGGACTCCTCAGCTTCATAGGCCACGCCCTTGAGCACGAGCTTCTTAACGAGGGCGACCATTTCATCTATGTGTTCGGTTGCTCGGGGATAGTGTTCGGCCTTCTCAATGTTGAGGGCGGCGATATCTTCGAAATATGCTTCCTCGTACTTCTTCGTGTAGTCGCGGAGAGTCACTCCCGCGGCTCTTGATTGACGGATCGTCTTGTCGTCGACATCTGTCACGTTCGTCACTTGGATGACCCGGTAGCCTTTGTATTCCAGATATCTTCTCAGCACATCTTGGAACACGTAGGTCCGGAAGTTACCAATGTGTGCGTAGTCCCAAACCGTGGGACCGCACGTGTACATTCTCACAGTTCTCTTCCTTAGGGGGACAAACCTCTGCATTTTTCTTCCTAGAGTGTTCATCAGTCTGAGCGCCATGACGAGACCTCTCCTTGCTGCAAGGACGAGCGACCCATTGTGCAAATTCTCGGATCTGGGGAGGGTTGACTATCTTGTGGGAACGAATAGTTCCGCCTTGCCCTAGCTAGATCAACACGGAGCGTCTGCGACAGGGAAGCATCTGCAGAAGCGATCCCCCAATAGTCACGCCTCACTTTCATGATCAGATAGAGTCGACGTATTGAACGTTTGTGGGAGAACACCGGTCGATAGCCAGTCGCCGCGACTTGTTACAGTTTGTAGCCAATCTTCCTGAGGAGGCTCTTCCTATCTTCAACGTCTTTCACCGTTTCGATGCCTTTGGGCTTTGAACCGTCTATCACGCCAAGTATGCCTCTGCCCTGGCCGGTCTCGGCCACGACGACTTGAATTGGGTTTGCAGTGGCAGCGTAGATTGAACACACCTCCGGAACAGCTTTGATCTTGTCGAGGACGTTGATCGGGTACGCGTCTCTAAGGAACACAACAAACGCGTGGCCAGCCCCTATCTTGAGCGCCGTCCTCCCGGCATGGTTGGTCAACTCTTGGTCGTTGCCGGAGATCCGCACAAGGCACGGGCCGCTCGACTCGGTGAATGCTATCCCGAACTTCGCGTTGGGAACCCCACCAACGATAGCTTCGTGAAGATCCTCAACCGTCTTTATGAAGTGACTCTGCCCAAGTATGACGTTGGTCCCCTCTGGGACATCTATTCGGACAACTTTCGTCTCCATCTTCCGAACGCCCTGTACTAGTGGTGACCAAGGGACGTATTAGATTTGCACGTGGGATCAGCGGACTAGAGCAGGAGACTGGCCCAGTTCACGGAGGACCATGCTCCTGCCGGGCGTCCAAAGCTTCTGAGACTCGTTTCCATGCTGCCGCGGAACGCAGATGCGAGTTCAGCAATGCGCGAAGAGCGACAAGGTCCCTGGCGTGGAAGCTCATTGTTACGACTTTCCTGCGTCTGATCACACGAACTGAAGCTCTGCTCGTCTTTGGCGCTGCGCTTTCTGGACCTAGCGCGCGTCTCAGCGCCTCCGCATCTGACTTCTTGCCAAATGGCAAGGAGATCTCCGCT
>CAZUTN010000050.1:0-8038 GCA_964623365.1 uncultured Candidatus Bathyarchaeia archaeon | reverse complement strand
TTTCCAACGTTTCCATTCTGCTAGCTGGAGTGAATTCGATGAATGGGAAACTTGCGGGGTCCACTTCTGGAAGATACTCCAACAGCTTCTGGCTAAGGTGTAGCTGCGCGATCACCTTCTGATCTTGCGTTACAAGAAACACGCAATTGTTCTCCGTCCTTTGGCGGAGTTGGATCGATATGCCATTGTGCGACGATTCATCATGAGTCGACGCGTGTTGAAAACACGTCAGAAATTTGCGTGTGTCGAGTCCGTATTTGTTTGAGACCCTGATCAAATACCAGAGACGAGTCATTTCCGCCACGGATTGCCTTTGGCCGCGGGGTCTCCCCCGCCCATAGTGCAACACGTCTCTCGGCAGGCCTTTCAAGAAGATCGCCCCATATTGGGTTGCCTTGCTCTTTAAGCCCCCTACGAACGCCACGCAAGACATGTGAGACCTGCTCCCTTATACGAAGCTAGCGGCAACATCTGTACACTTCTGCGCCCTCGAGATGCCTATGCAAAGAACGTGGCTGTGATGGGCTGGTACTGTCCGAAGTGCCGTACGGCGTTCGTCGAGTTTCAGTCCACTTGCCCCTACTGCCTTGTACCGCTAAGAAAGTCGAAGTACGAGGACCGGATCTAGCCGAGCGCGAAGATGGAAGGATGGATTATGGGGCTGGTCGCGTATGGAGAGCTCTGACCGAGACGATTCGATCACTTGATTTCAACAGTCTTTGATGTCGTTCGACTCCTTGCCGGGCTCTTGTCAGAGCTTGCTTACCTCACCCTGCCGCTTTTCTTGCCCATTCTGCTTGCCATTCTCTTGCGGTTTTTCTGCCACTTGGGTCTAGTCAAATCCAGATCCGATCGAAAGAATCCAGCCTAGCGCAAAAGAACCTTTCCTGTTCCGCCCCAGAAGTGGCCATTCTTGTCTCTAGGGCTGGTGCGTAGCTGCTTTGAGTTTTCTGACGGTTCCAAGAACTAGCTTGGGAAGGTCGTTGCGGTTGCCGTTTTCTGCCACAATTTCGACGAGGGCACTTCCAACTATGGCTCCGCTAGCGCCAGCTTTCAAAACCGCGGTCACATGGTCGACTGTTGAGATCCCGAAACCTACGCAAACCGGCAGCTTATCCACTAGTCTTCGTGTCCTCCTGATCAACTTAGGCAGGTTCCTGTCGAGATGTCTTCTCGTTCCTGTCACGCCGAAGAGGGATGTGAGGTAGAGGAATCCGGAACTTTGGGATGCTATTCGTTTCAGCCTTCCGTCGGACGTTGAGGGCGCGGCCAAGAAAACCGTGTCCACATCGTGGACATCAGCAGCCCTCCTGTAGTGGAACGATTCCTCAATCGGAAGATCAGGAACGATGACACCATCCACACCAAACCTTGCTGCCGACTCGAAGAAGCTATCGAGACCCATTCTGTATACGGGATTGTAGTAGGTAAGTAGAACAACAGGAATCGCGCGTTCGTTCTTTACTTCCCCGACGAGGCTGAGGATCTTTGCTGGGGTAGTCTTGGCCCTAAGCGCCCTGTTTGCCGCAGCTTGTATCGTAGGTCCGTCGGCGATGGGGTCAGAGAATGGGATCCCGATTTCTACTATGTCGGCGCCGCCATCAGCCAAACCCAGAACGATCTTCTTTGTCATTTCCATGCTGGGGTCGCCTCCAGTTACATACGCGACCAAGGCCCCTTCGTTCCTGTTGGCGAGTGCCTCGAAGGTTTCTGAAATCAGGCTCATGCCTCTTCTCCCATCTCTTCAGCCACAACTTGCACGTCTTTGTCGCCGCGTCCAGACAGCGTCACCACTATGAGATCTCCTTTCTTCATTCTCTTGGCTAGCTTAGTTGCATAAGCCAGAGCATGAGCGCTTTCCAAAGCTGGAATGATTCCCTCATTCAACGAAAGCTGTGTGAAGGCATTGACCGCCGCCTTGTCTCTGACCGCAGCATAGTGCACTCGCCTCGTGGTGTTGAGGAAAGCGTGTTCAGGTCCGACGCCCGGATAGTCCAATCCCGCAGAGATGCTCTGAGTTGCCTGTATCTGACCATGCCGGTCCTGGAGAACGTATGTCAACATCCCATGGAAGACTCCCTCTTGCCCGGCGCAGATGGAGGCTGCATGCATTCCACTTCTCAAGCCTCTTCCGGCTCCCTCTACGCCGTAGAGCTCCACACGGTCATCGTCAAGAAACGGATAGAAAGTCCCTATTGCGTTGCTTCCTCCACCCACGCAGGCAACGAGCGCATCCGGCATGCCTCCCTCTTCCCTCAAGATCTGTTTCTTGATCTCGTTTCCAATGACGCTCTGGAAGTCCCTTACTATCATGGGATACGGATGAGGACCGACCGCCGAGCCTATGAGATAGTGAGTAGACTTGGCATTGGTTACCCAGTCTCTGAGCGCCTCATTGATGGCATCTTTGAGGGTTCTCGATCCTGACGCAACCGGGTTCACCTTGGCGCCTAGCACCCGCATCCGGAAGACGTTGAGCGCCTGCCTAGCCATGTCATCTGTTCCCATGTATATCTCGGCCGCCAATCCAAGCATGGCGCATACCATGGCAGTAGCTACCCCGTGCTGCCCTGCGCCGGTTTCGGCTATCACTCTCTTCTTGCCGAGTCTCTTTGCCATGAGGGCCTGACCGAGCGTGTTGTTTATCTTGTGCGCCCCTCCGTGCGCCAAGTCCTCCCGTTTCAGGTAGATCTTGGCTCCTCCACTTCTGCGTGACAGATTGGCCGCGTAGTATAGGGGGGTTGGCCTGCCCGCATAGTGTCGCAGGTAATCCGTTAGCTGCATCTGGAACGATGTATCCTTCCGTAGCTTCAGGTACGCTGCCTCCAACTCGTCCAGTGTAGCGACGAGAGTCTCGGGAACGTAGCGGCCCCCGTATTCTCCATATTTCCCCATGATCGGGTTGCGAGTGAAGCGCTTCATGAAAGTGCGACCTTTTTCGCTCTTCTCACAAACTCAAAGATCTTGTCACAATCCTTCACACCAGGGCTACGTTCGACACCGGTTGAGACATCGACGGCAAATGGGCGAACGACTCGAATCGCTTCGGCAACGTTATCCGGCGAGAGACCGCCCGCCAGTGTGAGAGGCGTAGGATCAATCAGGTCTCTGACTTGAGCGGATAGCTTCCAGTCGTGAGTATTGCCGGTTCCTCCACTCAGGCCGTTTGCATAGGAGTCGGCATGAATTCCATCGAAGACCTTGGACAAAGCCAATCCCTCAGCAAGGCACGACTCATCTCGGATAGAAAACGCGCCGACGAACTCGACTTCCGCGAAACTCTGGCGAATCGACGCAGGAATCGATAGTTCATGCCCATGGAGTTGAACTACGTCTGGAGCTAGCGCGCCAAGCAGGAGGGACAGCATTTTCGAAGTATCGGGTCTAGCTTTCACTGTGACCACAACTTTCTTCACGCGATCCGGAACTCCTGCCATCAGTCTGTGCGCTCTCTCCACGGAGAGATTGCGAGGGGAGGAGGGCACGCCGACAACGAACCCGAGATAGTCGACTCCCGCTTCTACGGCGGCGAGAATATCTTCTTCCTCGGACATTCCACAGACCTTGACTCGGACTCTACTCAAAGCGAATTGAGCAACTCCTCGAGTTTCAGTCTGGGATCTCTTGCCTTCATCAGACAGGTTCCGACGAGGAATGCTTGAGCGCCAAACTTGGAGAGGAATCGGATGTCTTCGGGGGTTTCGATCCCACTCTCACTCAGTATGACCTTGGACTTGGCTGAGCGGCTTTCCAACAACACAGCCGTAGTTCTCAGATCGACCTTGAGAGTTGCGAGATCACGATTGTTTATGCCAACAAGATCTGCACTTGAGTCAAGCGCGGATGAGAATTCTTCGATCCTGTGCGTTTCTAGGAGGACTTCCAGATTCTCAGAGTGTGCTTTCTCAATCAGTGTTTCAACTTCATGGGCTGAGTGCCCTCTATCATGAAGAGCTTGGATCAGTAGGACGCAATCGGCCCCTGTCCTGGCTGCGGCCTCGATCTGAACGGGATCCAAGACAATATCTTTCATTAGGATTGGGAGGTCTACACGCTTCCTCGCCAGGAACAGGTTCTCCAAGGAACCTTTGAAGTGCGCCGGTTCTGTGAGAACGGATATTCCAATCGCTCCTCCTAATGCGAAGTCTTGAGCGAGCTCACCAACATCTCGTTCTTTCAGGAGCAATCCGGAGGAGGGAGATTGTGGTTTGATCTCCGCTATCAGAGCGGCCTTGGCGCATTCCAGGATGGATTGTTTGAGGCTTCTTCTCTGGCCGCTCCAAGCCTCACCTATCCTTTCGTAGTAGCCAGTCGTCAGTCTCGTCTGCGCGTCTCTCGCCAATACGTCAAGGTAGTCAGCCATATCGCTTCTCCAACCTCTCCAGCTTTTCGAGAGACCCACCGCTCCCCTTGACCAGCGCAAGGAGTTTCCGGTAGGCTGCGCCAGACTCCACGCAACTCTTGGCCAGCTCGACGCCCTCTTTCAAGTCAGCAGTCAAACCCCCCAAGAAGATAGCTGCGGCTGCGTTCACGAAGGCTAAGTCCCGCTTGGCGTCTTGACAGCGTCTATCCCCTGAGATTATTCGATAGGTCACAGAAACGCTTCCATCGATATCAAGCTCCAGCAGATCTTCTATCCGTGCCTTGGGCACTCCGAAATCAGAGCACGTGAGGCATCTCGGCTCAACGGCCTTCTCTGAGATTCTTGCCAAAATCGTCTCTCCAACAGTTGAGATCTCGTCGAGACCTTCTCTTCCGTGAACCACCATTGCATCTTTCACCCCAAGAGCAGCAAGAGCGTGGGCCAGAGGCTCAACCAGCCGTTCGTCATACACGCCCAGAAGCTGCGCATCCGCGCCTGCAGGATTGGTCAAAGGCCCCAGGATGTTGAAGACCGTTCTGATGCCGATCTCTCTTCTGGGGGCGATTGCGTTTTTCATGGCGGGATGGAAGATGGGAGCGAACATGAACCCGATTCCTATATCTTCGATAAGATGTTCGACTCTTTGAGGCTCAAGATTCAAGTTCACTCCGAAATGCTCGAGAAGGTCTGCGCTTCCGCACTTGCTCGTTACCGACCTGTTGCCGTGTTTTGCAAGCGTGACTCCTGCGCTTGCGGCTATCAAGGCCGCGGCAGTGCTCACGTTGAAAGTCTTGACCTTGTCTCCGCCCGTTCCACACGTGTCGACGATCCTGCCAGAGACCTTAGGGTAGATCCTCCGACTGAATCTTCTCATGGTCTCTGCGAAAGCCACGATCTCTTCTACGGTCTCGCCTTTCATTCTCAAGGCGGTTAGGAAGGATGCTACTTGCGCGTTGGTCGTCTCTCCATTCATTATCTCGCTTATGATCTGGGAAGCCTCTTGGCTCGGAAGGTGCTCTAGTTCGACCAGTTTCGCAATTCCTTCCTGTATCATATCCGCGACCGGCCTCGTAGGAAATTCGCTATCATCTTCTTCCCGTCCTGTGTGAGGATTGATTCAGGATGAAATTGGACGCCTTCTATCGGATGATGGACGTGACGAACACCCATTATCTCTCCGTCGTCTTTCGACCGGGCTGTCGTCTCAAGGCAAGAGGGCAGCGAACTTTCGATGCAGGATAGGGAGTGATACCTCGTTGCCTGGAAAGGATTCGAGACTTGCTCGAAAATTCCTTGGCCATCATGTTCGACTACGCTTGTCTTGCCATGCATCAGCCTCTTGGCCGGGCCTATTGCACCTCCAAAGGCTGCCACGATCCCTTGATGTCCCAGACAAACACCGAGCAAGGGGATCCTTGGACCCATTCGCGCGATTACTTCACTGCAAATACCGAAATACTTCCGGTCAAGCGGTGTTCCTGGCCCCGGCGATACGATGATTCTGTGAGCATTTAGACTCTCGACATCATTGATTGTCACTTTGTCATTTCTGAACACAATCGGTTCTGCTCCTAGTTCTCCCAGGTATTGAACGATGTTGTACACGAATGAGTCGTAGTTGTCAAGCACCAGAACTCTCAATTGCCCTCACTCCCGCAGTTCTTCAGAGCTGCCAGAAGGCCTCCCGCCTTGTTTTCGGTCTCCACCCATTCGCGCTCCGCAATGGAATCGGCGACGATGCCTGCTCCAACCTGGATGTTCGCTTTCTCGCCGTCAACCACTAGTGCCCGAATCGTTATTGCGAAGTCCGCGTCTCCCGAGCAGGAGAAGTATCCCACGGCTCCCGCATATGGCCCTCTTCGAGTGGGCTCCAACTCCTCTATGATCTCCATGGCTCTGACTTTCGGAGCGCCCGATACAGTCCCAGCGGGAAAGACGGCACGCAGACAGCCAAAGGCATCGTACCCGTCCCTCAACGTTCCGGTGACTCTCGAGACGATATGCTGCACGTGACTGAATTGGTGGACCTCCATGAATTCTGGGACCGAGACAGACCCACATTGACAGACACGCCCCAAGTCGTTTCGAGCCAAGTCCACAAGCATAGTGTGTTCGGCGCGTTCTTTCGGATCCTCTAGCAACTCATTGGCAAGGGCTCTGTTCTTGGCTGGGTCATCCACATGCGGCCTCGTGCCGGCTATCGGATAGCTCTCCACCACCTTGTCTGAGATTCTGACAAGCATCTCGGGGCTTGAGCCTACAATCTGCCTCGGCCCCAGCTTCAAGTAGAACATGTAGGGAGAAGGGTTGATCTTGCGGAGTGTCTCGTAGAAGGCAAGGAGACTTCCGGTGATCTTGAAATCGAGTCGCTTGGAGAGAACCACCTGGAATATGTCTCCAGCCGCTATGTAGTCTTTAGCCCTAGAAACGTTCTCTTCGAACCTTTCCTGCGAGATTGTGGATCTAAGCTCCGAATGGCGCAAACGATCGCACTCCTCGCCTTGATTCACCAAGTCGAGGATCTGATCTGACCGATCTTCACCGCGATGATAGTAGAACGCCTTCCAGTCGTGATGATCGAAGACCAAGCCGTCGTCGTAGATTCCAAACTCTACGTCTGGAAATCCCAAGTCGTCTTGGGTCAGTTGAGGGAGATTCTCCCACATTCTCACCGCATCATATGAGATGAAGCCTACCGCGCCGCCGTGGAATGGGAACCCTGCCGAGGAGCTTGAGCGGGGGCCAACAACTTGACGAAGAAGCCCAAACGGGTCGGAATCCGCAGCAACAACCTCACCTGATTCTGGATTCTCGAGCTGAACCCTTCCGTCCCTAGATCTCAGGACCACGCGTGGAGCGAATCCTATGAATGAGAAACGGGCAAGCCTCTCGGGGCCCACGAGGGACTCGAGGAAATAGACGTGATCCTCTTTTTTCAGCAGGCCAGAGAAGACTTTGATAGGTGGAGGAAGCGAGTGCAGTTCCTTGACCGTCATCTCAAGCGGCTCGGCAGAAAGAAACTCCGCGCCTTGAGATCCAAACGCTATCCCTCATTCTCGTCCTAGGCTCCGTGAGGGCGCCAAGGTCATCGCCGCAATATTTAAGGCTTCACAGTACACTAGCGCGCATCAGAGTACAAAAAAGACGCCATCAGCAGCGGATCATCCCTCTCTCCTCATCGGCACCAAAACTTCAAGCGGGCAAGCGGGTGTCGGGAAGCAAATGGTTTCGAAACCAGCTCAAGCAGCAAGAATCGTCTGGGCCCCATACGGCTCGACGTATCTGTTGGGCTATCTGAGGATATTCTGCGGATCTTTGGTGTGGTCTCTGTCCGCTCCGGCTTCGTTGGTTCAAGACGTGAAATGTCGCCTGTGCGGGCCTGCCACTACCTGAACGGATCATTCGGCTTTGGCAAAATACGCTGTGCTTCAACCGGGTACGCTTTTGCTTTGTCGAGAGTTCCGGTAGATCGCGAGCCATGCGCGCAAATGGTTGGCTCAGTTCTCTTGTGAACACGGATAGCTGCATAGCAATGACCATGGACCAGACGGCAATGTCGGTGTAGAATCCAAACAGCTCGATCCCTAACCGGTTGTAGTGCGGAGCTATTGCGGGACGAGCAAGCCAAGAAAACAGATGCCCATGATGAATTGCACCCAGCACCATCGCTCCTGC
>CAZUTN010000049.1:0-8149 GCA_964623365.1 uncultured Candidatus Bathyarchaeia archaeon | reverse complement strand
GTTGTTGCAGTGAACACTTGGCCCCACACGATTGAGCTGTCAGACGCGATACTCGAAGAGTGTTACAGAATAGGCGCTGACGCCATGGCTATTCTTGACACGGACCGAACTTATTACTCACAACTGGAGACGCTGCCCGAGGAGAATCTGAGGATCACGTCAAAGCATTGCCTCGGCCTGGCCGAGTACACGACGGTGAATATCTTCATCGGAGGACCAGCAAACCCGATTCGTATGCGGAAGATACCGCCTGAGAAGTTCGCGGCCTTCTTCGAAGGAGAGAAGGCACACATGGACAGGAGTCGCGAGAAGAAGATACGAGGGGCATACTTGGCGCAGGGCTTGGTGACACCCGAGAGGGCCCGAACGTATGGCTTCAACTTTCAGAGGTGGAAGCGGATGATTGATTCGGCGACGGCCGTTCGGTATGATGACATGAACATCCTGGGAAGACGTTTGGCGTCGAACCTTGAACGGGCGAGAGAAGTGAGAATCCGATCGAGGATAGGCACCGACCTTAAGTTCTCCATACTTGGAAGGCAGACTCAGATCAACGACGGGATCATAGATGACGATGACCTTAAGCGAGGAATCTTCTTCACAACGCTCCCGACGGGATCCATAACCGTGTCCGTCGTTGAGGACAGCGCGTCGGGAAAAGTGACGTTTGACCTGCCCGTACCGCAGGTCGGCAAGCTGGTTCATGGACTCCAATGGATATTCGAGAACGGGCGTGTCACAGCCTTCAATGCGGAGAAGAACCTTGACGCGGTGAAGCCGATATTCGATAGGGCGCATGGAGACAAGGACAAGATCGCCAGTCTCACGGTAGGGCTGAACCCGCGGATAAGAACGGGGCTCATGATGGACAACTTGGCCAAGGGCGCCGTCACGATCGGCATAGGGTCCAACCTTGACGTGGGAGGGAAGAATGACAGCGACTTCGGATTCCAAGGGACCCTGAGTCAAGCGACGGTGGAACTCGACGGAAGGACGCTTGTCGAAAACGGCAGAATCGCAGTCTAACACGTCGGTTTGTCCTCTGTGGTCACGAATATTACCATCCCACGCTTAGCTCTCCTGCGAGAACAACATGGGAGAACTGGCACTCATCGGGATGGGGTTGCACGACGAAAACGGCCTGACTTTGCGCGGCCTCAACGCCGCTAGGGCCTCGGACGTTCTGTACGCAGAGTTCTACACCAGCACTATGCCCGGGCTCTCAGTCGATCGACTACAACGCTTGGTGGGAAAAGCGGTCAGCGTTCTTGCCAGGAAAGACTTGGAAGAAGACGCTGAGCGCACGATACTCTCGAAGGCTAGGGAAGCACGCGTGGCTCTGCTCACCCCCGGAGATCCGATGTCAGCAACTACACACGTCGGACTTCTGCTCTCCGCAAAGAAACTCGGAATTCCAACAGTCCTGATCCACTCGTCTTCAATAATCACGGCGGCCGCGGGGGTTACCGGCCTTGAACTCTACAAGTTTGGCAGGACGGTCACGATCCCCTCACCTAGAACCAACCCTGCTCCGGAATCAGTCTATGAATTCATCAAGGAGAACCGAAGAATTGGCCTACACACGCTCGCTCTCTTAGACATCGATGAGGGAGCGGTGACAATTCCTGAAGCGATTCGAGTTCTATCCAGGCTGGAAGAGGCAAAGAAAGCGGGCATCATGACAGATGACACCCTCATGGTTGCGCTTGCGCGCGTAGAATCTCCAGATTGTGTCGTCAGAGCGGACACAGCAGGGAACCTCGCAAAAGCTGATTTTGGTCAGCCTCCTTGGTCGATCATTCTTCCCGGCAAGCTGCATTTTATGGAAGTTGAAGCGCTCCAGCTGCTGGCCGGAGCCTCGGAGGCGCTCTTGGAGGCCCACGAATGAGCGAAGACCCAGGGGAACGAGCACAATCATACCTAGGCACTATCGAGAAAGCTCTCAAGAAAGCCGAGACCATCAAGGATCACGATGCACTTCGCATAGTCGAGTATGCCAAGAGGTACGTTGCGGATAGCAGGTACTTCCTCGAAACGGGGAAGCCAACGACAGCCTTGGCGTCAGTTGCATACGCCGAAGGGCTCCTCGACTCATTGACGATCCTAGGTTTGGCGGATTTGAGTGGTACAATGCTTTGAGGCAGGTCACTACGTGCTTCGGCTTGTCGGCAAACGATATCTCAGCGATGAGTATGTGAGGATGACTCGGAGGCTGGAGTGAGATGGACATGGGTGAGTTGGATGAGAAGGGCCTCCTGAAATCCATCTATCTTCTCCAACTTCGAAGGCCATTGTTCACTAGGACTGAACTCGCGGAGAAGACGGGGTTCAACGCAGCAAGATCTGAGGATGTCTTGAGACGACTCGCGATGTCAGGAATGGTGGAACGCAGGGACGGGGAGGAATACTGTCTGTTGGCGCCCGGAAGATCGAGGATGAAAGTAGTTCTCGCAGGAGGAGTCTATGACGTACTTCATCTTGGCCATCTCGCCGCCCTTGCTGAGGCTAAGACCTACGGCGACGTTCTTGTCGTTGTCGTGGCGACTGATGTGACGGTCGAGACATTGAAAGGCCGTAGGCCCGTCTTCCCGGAGGAGGATAGGCGCGCGCTGGTAGATTCGCTCAAACCTGTTGACGCCGCTATCTTGGGCTACGAAGACGTCGGTATGGGCTACGAGGAGGTAATTGACGAGGTCAAGCCTGACATCATAGCGCTCGGGTATGATCAAGACTCACTCGCTCGGACAATCACCGAGCTCGTCGAGAGGAAGAAACTCAAGATCGAAATAGTCCGACTTTCAAAGTTTGACAAGGAGAAGTATCTAAGCTCCTCGGCCATCAGACAGAGATTTCTCAGGGAGCCGAAGACATGATGCGCGTTTTGACAATGTCGCCATCCTTCAGCCCGAGCTTCGCTCTCAGGTCGTTTGGCGCGATCAACTCGATCACGTCGGCAGGATAGTGTGTTCTGACAGCACAGATGAGTGCTCCGTCCTCCGCATCATTGATCTTCGCCCGGTAACATGTGACCGGTCCGAAGGTTCTCTCGCCGTCGCGGAAGCCATCAATTTGAATGTGTGGAATGGTCTCGAGTAGTTTCCTCTCGTCCTCGTATTCAGGTTTCAGCCTCAGATTGAGTGTGCCAGGGAAAGGGTCGAACCCCAGCTTCTCGTTGAACTGCTTGCGATACCCAGGCTGGGTTACGTACCAAGCGCCTTCCCCTATTCCGGAGAACAACGCTCCTTCAAGCAGTACCTCCTTGGGCTTCATCTCGAATATCGCCTTGAGGCGGAGATACATCCTGTTCAGCTCTTCCGATCCTTTCACGGTCACTTTGATCGATTCCCCGCGAGCAACTCGAGTTCTTCTGATTAGCCCGAGAGTCTGAAGCTCTATCAGATGTCTAGAGGCTGTCTGCTGTGAGACGTTCAAGCTCTCTGCCAGCTTCGCGGTGGTGATCAGCAGCTCGCCGGGGTGGGCCCCGAGCTCCGCGAGCCTCCAAAGCGTCAAGAGGAGTACAGGGCTCAGGTCCTGAGCGACCATTTCAGTTTCTTCGCCTCCAAGTGCGCCAATACGACAGGCTCAAGGCCCCGCTCGCTGAAGCAACGCTTCACTATCCTCGTTGCATCTTCGAGGGATATCTTGTGACCGACACTGACATAGAGCCTTTTCCTTTTGTGTCGAAGAATTCTCGCGATCCCATTCCCCTCCGCATCGACAAGCATTTCCCCGACCTCCGTTCCGAAGAGCCGGCTCTTCGCTACTCCGATTGTGGGGAGATTCGTGACGATCCCGACACAGCAGGCCAGACCGAACTTTCTTGGATGCGCAAGCCCGTGACCATCGACGATGCATACGTCAGGTTTGCGTCTCAGTTTGCGTATTGCACGCACTACCACCGGCCCTTCTCTGAAAGCCAGCAATCCGGGAATGTATGGAAAAGTCACCTGAGCTTGCGCAGTCTTGATCTCCACGGGTTCCAGGGAGTCGCAGTCAATGGTGGCCGCAGCGCCCACAGCTTTTTCGCCGCCGTATGCGCCGTCCGCTCCCGCAACATACCTGATCTTTTTGGGGAGAGCGCTTTCTTGGGAGACTAGCGAGGCCAGTTTGGTCTGCAGAAGAATGGCCTCTTGAGCAGTCAGATGTCGAGGTATGGTGATTCTCTTCGAGGTCAAATGAGGTCAGCGTATGCGCTTCTCAAGATTCTTCATCGCCTTCTCCAGAGATGCCCTTCGAATGTCAGCAATCACGTCCGCACGTGTGGCCTCGACTAGCCTCTTGGCTACATCCATCTTTCTTCGGAAAGTTGGAATGATCGAGGTACGGTCGAGCGAAAGCAAATCTTCGAAGATGGCCTCCATAGACTCGAAGGTTCCTTGCGCTTCCTTCAACTTGCCGCCTTTCAATTGATCCATTGTCATTCTGCGAAGCTCGCCGACGAAATCTAGGAGACCCAGTAGGTATGGCATCCAACCAGCGCCGACATCACGCTGTGAAAGCAGCTTCCGTCGGCTGGCGAAGTTGAACAGAACCTTGGCCTCTGCGAACTCCTGTAAGCCGGTCATCACGTACCCAGCCTGTTTGAATTCGGAGCGTTCGTCCAAGAGGTTTCGTATCTGTGAGACGCTTTCTTCAGCATCCCTCAGCGTCATCTTGGCCTTTGGGATCTGTTCTCTGTGGATGTGAATGATGGTCCAGCTGGCGAGTCTGGTGGTCTTCCTTGTGAGCTCGAGGAGCTTCTCTCTGGTTCCGTCGTACTCGGTGAGCTGCCGCTGGAGTCTAGTCAGTTCGGTCTTGGAGAGCAACGAAGTTCGTTGTCTACCTTTCTTCCAATGAATAAATGGGTTCGCCTGACGGGAATCGTGTTGCAGGCTATGCGGAGTCGGACTGCTATGTGAGAGGCTCGCCCTCTTCCTTGATCCCGCTCTTGGTGATTGTCATCATGTCAAGACCATTGCCGCTTCCTATGTCACGAGCCAGCGCGGCCTTGGCTGCCTTCTTGACAAGCTCCTTTCCCTGGTCAACGGTCATGCCTTCCTTGTACTCCGCTTCGAGTACGCCCGTGGCGATCTCGGATCCTGAACCCACGGATGCGAATCTGTCATCTATTACCGACCCCAAGGGGTCGAGCACGTACAGGCTCGGGCCTTCCTCGTCGATTCCACCGACTATGGTTTGGGCCAGATACGGGAACAGCCGCCTCTCAAAGAGCAGAGCCGCCACGACCTTCGCTGCGGACCTCACCGATGCAAGTCTGTCTCGCTCGAAAGAATACAAGCGAAGCTGCACTGCAACCTCCTTTGTCAATATCTGCATGTCAGCCACGAGCCCAGCACAGGCAGCGCCAATGTTGTCCGTTATCTGGAAGACCTTCTTTCCGCTCTTACTCATCACAAAGTACCCGTAGGAGACCCGCCTCTCAGAGGCAAGCACCACTCCGTCCTTGCATACCAATCCGATCGTCGTAGCGCCGGGAACGAAGGCTTCACTCATTCAAGTCACCAGAAACCAGTAGCAGACTCCGCATCAAAGAGCCACTCTATTAAGGTTGATGTTAACTTCTTCTTAACGCTCTTGGCCGATCGAGTATGCACCCACTGAGGAGCATCCTGAACAGGATGACATGGGACAAGAGAGAACGCGTCGAGGATTATGTTGTCTACTTCACCCATCGAGGAGTTCCCGGAGACACCCGCATGATCAACGCCTCGCTCATCACAAAGATAGGCCGGTCGTGGTTCACGTATGCTGCCGCAGAGTCGGATGAAACTCTGATTCCCTTCCACCGTGTAAGACGGATCGTCAACGTTCAGACCGGCAAGGCCATCTGGACAAAGAGGGTGCGAAAGAGCGATTAGGGTCTCAGACCGATTCCTCTCACTGTCACGGTTCCCGGATTTCCGAGTTTGCCGGCTATTGTGATCTCGGCGCCTGATACCAGCTCGGCGATCTTCGCGTTTGTGATCGCGTGCATTGTGATCTGAGAGGTTCGAAACTCCGACTCCCCATCTGCGACGGCCAAGTAAGGAATCAGGATGTCGGACATGTGCCTGTCGACGGGGGCGTTGCTCTTGATCTCTTCCACGAGTTGTCTTGCTGCCTGACGGCCAACCTCCTCGGCAGGCTTTCCCCGTTCTCCAACACTGTCGGCCCCCAAGACTGTGCCACACTCTTCGCCCGTGTACAGGACTATTCCGCTTCCGGGCGCAATGTGCGGGTCAGCCTCGGGAGGGTATGTCTCCAGCTTCACGAAGACATTCAGGTGATTCATATTCCTCAGGACGTCCTGCGCGGCGCTTGCCTGCCTTTGGGCAATGTGGCTTGGAAGCCTGACGGAGTGGCTGATTCCACGTACCTCTTTGATCGCTGACCGTTCAGTCAAGAGCAGAGGCCTCAACCCCCCGCATGGCTCAACCCTCATCGACGCTCTTCCTCCACCTTTGGGGTAGTGCCCTCGCCTGAGCAGTTTCAACTCGGCAAGATAGCCAAGCCTTGACAAGATGGGAAGGACAACGAAACGTACGTAGTCGATCGTTGGGCTCCACCGCACATCCGTCCCGCCAGTTATCTCAAACTCTGCGCCGCCCGAGGAGAAAGCCGCAGCGGGCATCAATGCTTGAAGCACCAGTGAAATGCTTCCTGCGGTGCCAACATCGAACTTGAACGATCCAGACATTTTCCCTCTCGGTGTGAAGAAGAGGTCAGTAGACCCGAGCTCAAGACCTCTCGTCTCGGCGTCGGAGAGCGCAGCAACTGCCTTGATCCCGGTGATGTGCTGTGCACGGAGACCCGGATTTGGTCGCCTAGCTCGAATGTTCTTGACATGAACCTCTCTTCCGAGCAGAGCCGAGAGCCCCACAGTGGTTCTCAGAACCTGACCTCCTCCTTCCCCGAAGCTCCCGTCTATCTCGATCAGTACGTTTCATCCTCCGGAGTTGGATAATTCCGATTCATCCGCGGACTTGGATGCCTCTAGTTTATTTACCCTTACGAGCATCACCGGCCAGTCCGGGAGTTCCGAACATTGATTCTGAGCGCGGCCAAGCGAGAAGATGTCTGGTACGCAACAGTCACTGACGAGAAGGGACGATTGGTGGCCTGCAGCTTTTCCAGGTACAAGAAAGCGGCTGAGAAATCCGCTGCCGAGTCAGTCCCAAAGACTCTCAGGGGACATGTGGTCCGTTCGCCGGGCAATTCACAACTCGTTGACATTCTCGACCAGATCTATGCAGGCCGAGGCTGTGACCGGCTCCCGAATCTTGTTCCCTTGACGACATCAAGGTTCCTGAGGCGCGTCTATGAGACAACCATGAGGATCCCGATGGGAAAGGTGACCACGTACGGAAGACTCGCCGGCTCGAGAAGGTACTCGCGAGCGGTCGGGAACGCGATGGCTAGAAACCCGCTCCCTCTGATAGTCCCATGTCACCGAGTAGTCCCGTCTACGCTCCGGGTTGGCAACTACGGAGCAGCGGGAGCGAAGAGAAGCGATGGGACTCGAATCAAGCAAGAGCTGCTCGTCCGCGAGGGTGTGCAATTCGAGGGAGAGAAAGTCTCGCAGAACTGCGTCTGGGATCCCTACTGAGGCGAAGCAAAGTGACGAAGAAGCTCAAACGCGGCCTGTTTGTGGGAAGGTTCCAACCGTTCCATCTCGGACACTTGAGCGGAATCAAGACAGCACTTGAGCACGTGGAAGAACTCGTCATAGTCGTCGGGAGCGCTGAGTACAGCCACTCGGAGAAGAATCCGTTCACAGCGGGAGAACGCGTCGAGATGATACTGGCTGCGCTGAAGGAGGCGAACATAGACCCGACCAGGTACGTCGTCATCCCGGTCCGAGACATGCACATCCACGCAACGTGGGTCCCCTTCGTCGTCTCCCAGGTACCCAGGTTCGATGTCGTTTTCACAAATGAGTCTCTTACATCGCGCCTCTTCAAAGAGCAGGGATACACAGTCGAGCGAATTCCGTTCTTTGAGCGGGCTGCCTACTCCGCGACGGAGATACGCGAGAGGATCCTCAAAGGGAGAAACTGGGAATCCTTGGTTCCCAAGAGCGTTGCGGAGTTGCTTGTAAGCCTCGGCGGAATCGAAAGGATCAGGGAACTTGCTGTGACCGACAATCCAGGCCGCTCAGGAAGATGAGCTT
>CAZUTN010000048.1:0-8419 GCA_964623365.1 uncultured Candidatus Bathyarchaeia archaeon | reverse complement strand
CATTCAAGATGGGAACAAACATCTCGAGAAGCGTGGCGATGGAGACGCTTCTCTATGCTTCAGGGCAGAGACAGATTGATGTCGCACTAGCTAGACTCGGAGTGACGAGGGACTCCGGGACAGTCGGTCTCGTTGCATTCTCAGAAACCAAGACTGGCGCAGAGGAGTTCGAGAACAAGATGGCGCGGTTCGTGAGGACGGAGATGAACGACGCGCTACTCGACGACTGGTCTGACGGGAAGGCGGGCAGGATCATGACGCTCTATGGCATCGGGACAAAGGAGCTAGAGGCGATCAAGACGCTAGGTCAGGGAGCTGAGGAAGCGGTCAGGAAAGCTGTGATTGAGCGTGTCGCGCTTCTGCCTACAAAGATCTAGCCGCTTGTCATCTTCTGCTTCGTTCGTTCTTGCGACGCCAGTCGTTTCTCTCTTTCAACAGAAAGGATCTTGTCCGGCGGTATTATCGATATTCCTGCGACTTCGCCCACGATCTGGATCAGCACGATCTTGTCAGGCGTCTCTAGGTCGACTTTTCTGTCGATCCGTCTCGCTATCGCTTCGATCAATGCGCGTCCCGAGATCGAGGTTCTCCGTTTCTCAACGGTGATTCGATATTTCTCGTCTCTCTTGAGAGATCCGGCCAGTTCTACGGCGTAGTCCTCGATTCTCTGCGGATCAGATGGCACCGTGCCGGTGAGCGGGGTCACCTTCAGAGTGTAGCGAAACTCCCAAGGGCGTTCGAGCAAGAGTGAACGGAGTCTCTCGACGGCGGTGACCGGGTCAATCTTCGTGCGTGCCACCACGAGCCCTATTACGGGTGTCCGCTCCACGACCGAGTTTCGGTCGCCAGCTTCGCCGAGCAGATACCACAGCTCGCTACAGGTGTTTCTCTCGTTGCCACGCGATGTCGATACAAGCAGATTGAAATCCTTCAGCAAGCGATGCTCGCGCCCTGGGTCTTCCCACTAACCGCAGTCAATGCCCAAAAAAGGGTTTCATACAGCTATCGTACTGCCTACTGTTCTCTATCGCGCGGCCGCGGAGCCACTTGGAGTGTTCGCCTAACCTGCCTGTCTCGTATATGCCCTTTTCTAAGTATCGTGACTCCTCGTGAGTGCACGCGAACAACTGTCGAGGATAGTCGTCGCGTAGAACGGCCACCATCAACCACTGCGTCTAGCCTATCACCCAGGCAACGATCAACCATCCTAGCGCTTCTACAAGGAGGATGTCCCGTAGTGTTCGCGCTGGTTCCTGTGAGCAATCCTCCACATTCGCGAATCAGTCGTAGTGCCGCCTGGTTTCCGGGGCATCTAACTGCTATTGTCTTGCGACCCATGGTGAGCGAACGTGAAAAGCGAACTCTGGGCTTGAGGACTATGGTAAGTGGCCCAGGCCAGAATCTAGACGCTAGTGTTCTTGCGCGACTGTCCATTACGGCGATCTGGTCCGCCAGTTTCTGGGAGGCGACGAGGATGGGAAGTGGCTTCTCACGCCTGCCTTTGACAGACAGGAGCCTGCTGAGGGCCTTCGGGTTGTGCGGGTCACATCCTAGGCCGTAAACGGTGTCCGTTGGAAAGGCCACGATGCCGCCTGCTCTCACTATCTTTGCAGCTCTTTGGATGTCTCTGGGCCGTGTGGAGAGGACTTCCAGGGCGACTCTCACCGTCCTTGAGTTAGTGTTCACCTCGGTTTAATAGGAAGCGCTCGCGAAACACGGCGTTCCAACTCTGGAGTTGACAACTATTGACTTACAGCCTCGTGGTTCACGGGGGAGCTTGGATCTGGAAGGGAACGAGACGAAGGAAGGCTATGAGCGCGGTGCGAAGAGCTGCCTCGGATGGCCAGGATTTTCTTCGACATGACGGCACGGCTCTCGACGCGGTGGAGGCCTGCGTAGTTGCCATGGAGGACGATCCGGTCTTCAATGCTGGGTACGGTTCTGCACTTGATCTTCTCGGCCGGGTTGAGATGGACGCCTCCATAATGGATGGTCGAACGCTTCGAGCTGGGGCCGCAGCTCTCGTGACACGGGTCAGGAACCCGATCCGCCTAGCCAGACTTGTCATGGAGAAGACCGATCACGTCATGGTCGCCGGCAGCGGAGCCGAGCGCTTGGCCAGAGTGTTTCGCCTAGAGAATCGCAACCCGGTCACCGCGGATGCGAAAAGATCCTGGAGATTTCTCAGGGCAAGGCTGGCGCGAGAGGGAGTTGACTATCTGGCAAGGACGTCTCAACTGATTCATGAATTCCCAGAACTGGTCTCCATGGGAACGGTCGGAGCTGTGGCTCAAGACGACGACGGAAGCATCGCAGCCGGAACGTCTACCGGCGGTCTACCGCTCAGACTGCCCGGGAGGGTTGGCGACACGCCGCTCATAGGCAGCGGCACCTACGCCGACAAGTCAGGAGGTTGCTCTGTCACAGGCATCGGCGAGGGGGCGATCCGCCTAGTCCTCGCGAAGACCGCCTGCAACTTCATGCAGAGAGGATCGACCGCGCAGAAAGCGGCGGAGCGCTCTGTGTGGCTGCTCCATAGGCAATTGGGAATGGCGATCGGCACGATCACGATCGACGCTCGCGGTCGGATCGGCTCGGCTCACAGCACTCCAGACATGTGCTGGGCGTTCGCAAAGTCGGGCATGCGAAGCCCTCGTGCCGCCATGAAGTAAGCCCGGTCCGCCGAGAACCTATGAAAAGGCTTAAAAGAACCTCGCATTCCGCAAAGATAGCCCGCCGTTCTGGAGGTTCAAGAGCTTGAGTGAGGAAGAAGAAGACTGGGACGAAGAAGAGGATGAGGACTGGGAAGAAGACGAGTGGAGCGAGGAGGAAGGCTCTGAGCAAGAGTATTTCTAGCTTTCTTCCTCTTGTCTTGGTCACACAATTTCTTGAAAGCTAGCTCGATCCAGCATTTTTGCGCCGGGGGTATTCCTCCATGACGAGAGTGGCTGTACTCGAGAAGGAAAGATGCAAGCCAGACGACTGCGGTATTCCGTGCTACAGGTTCTGTCCCGAGGTCCTGAACCGCAGATACGCGATCAAATTCGTTGAGGGCGAGAAGAAGCCGATCATAGTGGAAGACGTATGCACGGGCTGCGGCATATGCATAAAGAAATGCCCCTTTCACGCAATTAGCATAGTCAACCTTCCTGCGGAGCTTGAGCGAGATTGCAGCCACCGGTACGGCGTGAACGCGTTCAAGTTGTACAGACTTCCGGTACCCCAGGAGGGCACTGTGACTGGACTAGTCGGCAAGAACGGAACCGGAAAGACGACCGCTTTGAAAATTCTCTCAGGCGAGATCGTACCGAATCTGGGACAACTTGAAGGACCACCTGACTGGCACAACATAATTCGGAACTACCGCGGATCGATCCTTCAAGACTACTTCAACAGGCTTGGCGAAAAGCGACTGAGGATCGTTCACAAACCGCAGTATGTCGACCGGATTCCGGGGTATCTGAAGGGCAAGGTCTCAGACGTTCTCGGCAGGCTAGGAGACGGGGGGAGACTCAAGATGCTCGTCGAACTACTGCAGCTTGACAAGGTCAAGACGAGGCAGATGAGCGTACTGAGCGGGGGGGAACTCCAGAGGCTCGCAATTGCGGCTGCTGCAGCACGGGACGCAGACGTCTACATCTTCGATGAGCCTTCAAGTCACCTTGATGTCAGTCAGAGAGTGAGGGCAGCACGCGCAATAAGAAGGCTTGTCGAAGATGGCAAGACCGTACTCCTGGCGGAACACGACCTTGCGATGCTGGATTATCTTTCTGACCAAGTCTGCGTTCTGTACGGAGAACCAGGCGTATATGGCATCGTATCCCACGTGCATGGCGTGCGGGTAGGTGTCAACATCTACCTTGACGGTTTCGTGCCCGACGAGAACATGAGGTTCCGCGACGAACCGATCCGGTTCCACGCTAGGCCGCCACGTGATTTTGCTCCAGTAGGTGGCTGGCAGCTTGAATGGGCCGAAATGAGGAAGACGTTCAAGCAGTTCAGCCTGACGGTGAGCGCCGGGTCAGCGGGTGTAGGTGAGGTTGTCGGTATCCTCGGTCCCAACGGGATAGGCAAGACTACTTTCATCAAGCTTCTTGCCGGCATCGAGGAGTCGGACGACGAAACCGAACTGGCCTGGAAGGGCCTGACCGTCAGCTACAAGCCGCAGTACATTGCAGCCAAGTACGAGGGAACTGTCGAATCCCTGTTCCGGTCTGTCGCTGGCATAGCGTACGGAACGGAGGTGTTCGCAAACCAGTTCCTCGCGCCTCTGGGTCTAACGAAGTTGACTGACAGGTATGTTCAGGAACTCAGCGGAGGCGAGCTCCAAAGGGTAGCGATCGTGACATGCTTGGCGAAGGATTCTCAGGTTTACCTACTGGATGAGCCGAGCGCGTACCTAGATGTCGAAGAGCGGCTGGCGGTTGCGAAAGCGATTCGGCGCACGGTGGAGGAGAAGCATGCTTTTGGTTTCGTCGTCGAGCACGATATTGTTTCGCAAGACTTCATTGCCGATAGACTGATGATCTTCCACGGGAAACCAGGCCTGGAGGGCCACGCGGGTCAACCCGTACCACTGAGGGATGGAATGAACAGTTTCCTCAGCCAGATGGATATGACATTCAGACGTGACCCGACAAGCGGAAGACCCCGCGTTAACAAGACAGGCAGCAAACTTGACAGAGAACAGAAGGAGATCGGCGAGTACTACTATGCCCTCGCAAGCGACTGACGATCAAGAGACCGTCGCGGCTCGGTGCTGCGCGAGGTTTAACTATGCTTCTGCAGCTACAGGGCGATTGGAAAGTGCAGAGTTTGGCCCAGTACTGTCTGGAATGCGGCGGTACGCTCAGCTACGACACAGCTCTGAAGCAGTACTCTTGCAGGAGCTGCGGCCTGACCTTCACGTCCCAGCAACTGCTCGAAGGTCGTGGGCGGCTGCTGGATAGGGAGTCCGGGGACGAGCAGAAAAGACGCCGGCAGAAAGAGTATCTGAACTGGTGGCTTTCAAAGAAGTAGTCTGAGCATCCTCGAAGGGGAGCTTAGCGTCCGCTATTCTCTTCTCTCCTTGAGTTCCGAAGGGTCGCCTTCCCTCGAAGCCTCCGCTTCGTCATCGCGACCGCACGTTCCAACTGTGCCTTCGTCTCTTCCGGAGACGTGCCGCCTGCTCGGAAGTGCAGTTCAATCCTCGCGGCTCCGGTCTTCTCAATCCCCCGCGGATGCGACTTGATGTAGACCCGCTTGTGCTTTCGCATGACTTGGTCAATGATCGGTGATAGTGAGGATTCCGGGATTCCAAGGAGTATCAGAGACCGATCGTAGAAATGCTGAGTACTTCCGAACTTCTTGATCATAGGTGCGACAGAGGTCTTGAAGATGGCTCGCATTTCCTTCGGAACGCCTGGAAGGGCGACCAGGATGGTTCCGCGCACATTGAGGCAGGGGGCCGGTGCGGTACCGATCGGGTTCGGCAGAGGAACCGCTCCTTCTGGGAATCTTGCCATCTTGATGCGGGGAGGGGTGAGTTTCACTCCCGGCCCGAACCTGGTCAAGTATCTCATTCTGAGAAAGGCGAGCGCATCGCGGTTCAGTATGAGACGTCGTTTGAGTGCTTTGCTGATGCTGGATAACGTGATGTCGTCATGAGTTGGACCCAAGCCTCCCAGCGTTATGAGAAAGTCAGGACGCTCCGACAGGGCCTGGCCGACTACGTCAGCAATCTCGTCGCGTCGGTCGGGGACGGTTGTGATCCGTCTGAGTACTCCGCCGAGCTTGCTGATCTGTCTTGCCAACCAATGTGAATTCGTGTCCAATGTCTTCCCTATCAGGAGCTCGTTTCCGATCGCGACAATCTCGAAAATCGGTTGTCTCATGGACACACGTCCCGGAAAGGGACTTGGTCTGGTTTCCTCAATGATAAGGATGACCGTCAATGCGAGACGAGCTTAGCTTTTCGGGGTGTGAGATATTTCTTCAGGCGCGGCCAGCCTGTCTTCGCGTGTCTGAACCGACGAGGATCTTTGTTGAGCCAGCGCAACATGTGAAAGAAGTTTCTCGCTCTCTTCTCTTCTCGTTCTGGGAGTGGTTCATATCCGAGATTTCGGACTTCGTCGAGATAAGCCGTTTCCACGAAACGTTGGGCACCATCGGTGATCTTGGTGACTGTGACTCTTTCTTTCCCGTACTTCTCCTCTAGATCTTGCACGGCTTTTTCGAATATGAAGCTGCCGCAGATCAGTATCAGTTCATTTTCTCGTACTTTCATTCTCTCAATGATCCGCCCGACCACTTCAGAAGCCCTTTGAAGGTAGGCCTTCTTGCCAAACTTCGGTGACTGGAAGAATTCGACGTCTATCATCTCATAGCTGAATTCGCCTGTTTCCGGGCGATATGCGCCCACCACGACGCCGTGGAGTAGGTCGCCGACGCCGGCATCGTCGATTTGAAGAGTCATCCTGTCAGTGCTCGCAATGCTTGGCAACGATCCGCATCTAGCCCTATTGGGCCTTTCGCGTTGCGGGCTAGTTGCGGATGTGTACTATTTGAACCCGAGCGATTTTCGCCTCGTGATGACCACGATTCTTCTGTGGGCTGGGGATAGTGGGAAGACACAAGAACGGCGAGGCCGCATAGTGTCTCGGCCGCGATGACTGACAGGCTAGATGCAGGATCTTGATGACTGTAGAATCCGGGTCGCGAGCGGTCACGTCGGGTGTGCGTTTCCCGGTCGCCGAACTCAAGGAGGAAGCCCACCTCTGTGCCTGCTTCGAGTCTGGCGGATTTCTTGCATGGGAACCAGTGAACACATATTTCGAAGCGGCGTTAGTGTGAGCTTCGCGGAAGGCGATCTACAATATTCGTCGTGTTCGTTATAGGTATGGCCGGGTCCGGAAAATCACTTCTTGTGGCGTCGTTCTCGGAGTTTCTCCGCTCCGCAGAACAGAGCGTGATGACGCTCAATCTCGATCCGGGGGCAACCGCATTGCCGTACAATCCGGACGTTGACGTCAGAGCATACGTGGACATAGACGACCTGATGGAGAAGTACAAGCTTGGGCCAAACGGTGCGCTTATCATGGCATCCGATTTTGCAGCGGACCATCTGGAGGAGATACGTGGCGAACTCGAGGACGAGGGGCCCGACTTCGTGCTAGCAGACACGCCTGGACAGATTGAGTTATTTGCGTTCAGAGAGAGCGGTCCCTACTTCTGCAAGGCGATTAGCGAGGATTCAAAGGCTATCTTGTATGCGCTCGACGCACCGTTTTGCAGGAACCCGATGAACTTTGTGTCAAATCTGTTCTTGGCAGCGGCGGTCTACGCGCGGCTTCATCAACCGCAGATCTACGCGCTCACAAAGGCTGACTTGGCATCCGAGGAGGAATTGGAAAGAATGGTAGGCTGGGGTAGCGAGATCGAGCAACTCGAAAGCGCGTTAGAGGCGGCGTCGGGCGACGAAAGCGCGCTCATCGCTCGTGACTTGGCTATGGCCCTGCACGCGACCGGTCTGATCTATGAGCCGATACCCCTTTCAGCGAAGTCGAATGCGGGTTTGCCAGAGTTGAACGCCTCCCTGACGCGTATTCTTACGGGCGGCGAAGAACTCAGACCATAGATGGCTACGGATACGCAGCTCTAGATCAGCACTAGGCGCTTGCACAGAGCAGCTGCGGATTCGACCTGTTGCTTCCTACCGGGTCTTGAGATTTGGGTCTTGAGAGCGCGCGAAACCTTCCCACGACTCATCTCGGAAAAGCCCCGAGGGTCCACTCATACCTTACCTGAAGGAGATCTTCCCTCAAGGCTTGTTCGCTCTTGGCTAGGTGTTGCATTATCCCTTTCACGTGACCGAGCCCAACTACTGCGGTGACTTGACCAGTGGTTGAGCGTAAGATCTCTTCCAGTCTTTCGGCCATGTAGCGGTCTCTCTCCTTCACGAGAATGCGCGAGAGGGCCGGGTATTTGGCATCGAATTCCGACATGAGTTTATCAAGACTTGCATCGGTCCACTGAGCGGACCGACGCCCTGTTCCGATCGTGAACAGAGCTACCAGGACATCGACGCCTATTCTGACTTTCTCAAGAAGAGGCATGCTTCCGAGGTCCCTGAGAATCGTTCCGACGGGTTTGTCGATCATGATGACTCGTGCCCCTACCCTCTGAGCTTCCTCGGCCGCCTCAAGCATCTCACTTCCCGGGAAAACTCCTGTCATGGATCCCACAGACCTCTCAAGTAGTGCAAGTAGCCACGGTAGCAGACCAGAATGAGCTGGCGAATCCAGCTTGTCTCTGTCAGGATCTTTCAGTGCAAAAAGCCTCTCCTCATCGAGTTCTAGTGCGACTACCGACGGCCGCATTTCTGAGATAGTCCTTCGAACACGTTCGACGCTAGACTTGTCAACGTGACTTGTCCCGACAA